>JBAZQI010000022.1:0-16241 GCA_041645325.1 archaeon | reverse complement strand
GAAATGTACAAGAAAAACAGGGAGTTTGCAGAATTCCTCACAACATACCTCAAAGGCGAAGAAGAATTTTTGGCATACTGAAATCAAATTTCTTTTTCCGACACAACCTTTATGCCATTCCTTAAAAGCAGTTCAGCCGTTACGCCGTTGCCTTCAACAAGCTTTTTTGAAAAAGAGCCGTCATAAATCCGGCCCTTGCCGCAACTCGGGCTCCTGCTCTTGAGAATTGCTTCTTTTGCGCCAACAAGCCTTGCAATTTTAAGGGTTTCCTCCGCTCCCCTGCGCATTTGCCTGGTAACATCAGCACCGCTTGCGATGAAAACTTTGCCATTCCTGATTTCCATGCTCTCCCGCGGAGTGGAAAGCCCGCCAAGCTGTTCCGGGCAAACAGGAATCGCCTTGCCCTCTTTGACAAGCCGAATGACCTTTTCATTTGCAGAATTCTTTCCGTCATACTTGCAGTTTATTCCGACAAGGCAAGCGCTCACAATCTTCACAACCATCACTCCAAAGGCCCTATCTGCTTGCAGACCGCAACATGGTCGGCATATTTGCCGTTGCGCAGCCTGACCGCATTCGGAAACACGCCGTATTCCTTGAAGCCAAGCTTTTTGTGCAAAGCCCCGCTTCTCTTGTTTTCCGCAAAAAAACCCGACTCAATTAGCCTGAAACCTGTTTCCTTTTTTGCAAGCTCGAAAATCTTTTCCGCCAGCCTTGCACCAAGGCCCAAGCCAGTGAACTCTTCCTTCAGCATTATCCCAAAACAGCCAACATGGTCTGAAACATCCAGGTGATAGGCGTGAATTGAGGCATCGCCAACAATCTTGCCATCAACCTCAACAAACAGGACAAGCGCCTTCTTTTGCCGCATTTCCCTAAGACGGCCTTCGAGCCAGCACATTTCCGACTTCAGGGTTTCCATTCGCCGCATGCCCAAATGCTCGGCCTCTTTCCTTATGCCGTTCACCATTTTCAGCGCGGCCCTTGCATCCCCTTCTTTCGGATACCTGAACATTACTTTGTGCTCTTTGCCGCCCTTTCCCTTAACGGAAAAGCATTCAACAACCATTCCTTCCCTGAAAACCATTTTCAAACACCGTTTTTTAAAAATGGACCCGGAGGGATTTGAACCCCCGACCTCTCCGTAACTCCTTTCTTGAATATCCGAAGCGGAGTGCCCATATCCAGGCTAGGCTACGGGTCCAAATGAATTTAGGGATAATTGTGTTTTTAATCCTAAGGAATAAAAAATGCCGGGCTTTGCATGCCCTTTAACTTTCTTTTAACTAAGGCAGGTAAAAAATTTTCGGAATCCGAAAGATTATCAGAATAGTAACTGTTTGGATTAGCAACTCCGCTCAGAATCCTGTTTTGCTCACAAAAATTCAATCCGGGCGGCACAAACCCAAACTTCTTCCAAATCAAGAACCGGTTAAATTTTACAGGATTCTTAAAGCCTATGTTGTTAATCCAATTTATTACATTTGCATCGCCCCTCAGCTCAATCTGATATTTCTCACTGCTATTATTTTTTGCCTTTTGATAGGAGACCGTAAATTGGAATCCTGTTTTCATCAGAAGCCTGCAAACACCACTCCACAAATTTTTAGAACAAGAATTCAATGTTATTCCTGGATAAGTGTGCCTTTTCAGGTAAAATTTTGAATAACCCGAACCCCCACGCTTCCTAAAAGAAAGGCAACCATCGGTATCAAACACGCCCCTGATAAAGCCGTAGATTATATCCAGGTTGCTTGACCGGAGAATTTCTTCCGGAACGCTGACTGTCAAAGTCTTCTTGCCATAAGGAAAACCAAGAGAATGCAAAAATTCAGCTATTCTCGCGTTATAGATTACAAAACCGTAAGTGTTTCTGTGCGGAAAAAACCTGGGCTTGATTTCAATGTTAAAGACCCTTTCAAAAAGCGGCACAACGTGATTATCATAATAGTCTTTTTCATCAACACTTCCACTTATATCAAGCTCTGTTCTTTTGCCATCGTTTCTAAGATAGCCGTCACCGGCATGAATTCCGCAAACTTCTGATAAGTCCGGGGTCATATTTGGTTCCAAACATTCTCACTTACAGAGTTTCGTTTTTATCTTTTAAAGCAGTTGGCAAAGCAAGTTTCCGCTAAAAGTTTTTAAACTGCAATTCATTACAAGTCATCCGCAAAAGTTTTACCCAGTACTAGGCCAATACACAACCACGAACAGGTTGGAAAAAAGTGGCTAACCCATTTTGCCTATTAAGGAAGAAACCTTAATGGCTATCGGATGCTTTGGGGATTGCTGCTGGGAAGTATTTAAAAGAATGTGAAACATAAATTGAATGATTTTAATGCGCCTTTTTGGACGGCATGGGAAGCAGCCGGAAAAGCCGGATAAGAAGCAGGGAACAGGGCAAAAGCCAAATGGGAAAATATATGAGCCCGAGATTTCCCAAGAGGAAAGACTGCGCGCAGGCGCCATGGCAAAAAAGCTTGCTGAAGTTAAGGGCTTTGCAGAATTCTGCGCCAAAAACAATCTCGGAAGTCCCGGTCAGGCCTTTCTTCGTTTCTATGCCGCAATAAGCCAGGACCCGAGGGTTTGGGACCTTGAGGGAAAAGCAGAAAATGCCGCCGAAGATGCCGGAAAGGCATTCAGCAGAACAGGCTTTTATGGAAAGCTTTTCATGAAATGCTATGGAAACCCGGCAAGCCTGACAAATATTCTTTTTAAACCGTAGAGAAACGAATTAGACTGGTTTTATGCACTAATGCTGAACCTGTTGGAAAAAATTGCAAAAACCCTGAAAGGCCGAAAGGCCAACAGTAGCCTTTTTAAAGGATAACCAATTAAAGTTATTTTGGAGCCAGGCTCTTTTTTCGGTGATTTTATATGAAAGCGTGCAGCACATGCAATAGGGAAGTAACACAGGACTATGTTGAGTTCAGGTGCCCTAGCTGCGGCAAAACAGCCATAATCCGCTGTTTCCACTGCAGGAACACTGTAAAGCCCTATAAGTGCACGGAATGCGGCTTTGAAGGGCCGTAAAAAAAAAGGTGTTTTTTTTTGGGCAAAACCGTGCTTATTTACAAAATCAATGCCAAGGACATGGAAACCCTTGACGAAACCATTGAGGCGTTGAAGGCAGTGAAAAAAGGCGAGTTCAGGGACGCAAAAAAAATCCCGATAGGATTCGGCATTGAATTCATAAAAGCTGCTTTCACGGTTCCGGAAAAAGACGACAAGGTTGTTGAAGAACTGACAAAAGAAATCAACAAGCTTGACCTGGTTGAAGACGCAGAAATGACCGAAATGACACTGCTTTAACTTGTTTTTTGCTGGTTCTTTTTAACGGCTGCTTTTTTTGCGGTAATTTTTTGACAACAGTGGCCAGAGCGCTTCAAGAATGCAGTTAATTTTTGACATTTCATCAAGAATGCGCTCCTGTTCTGCAGTAAGGGGTTCTCTCACGCTTATTTGCTCTCTTGTGCCTGCGTAACCCCGCTTGCATGATTTTAAATGACTGTTCAGCACCTTCCAGAGAGAAATCCTTTTGGCTGTACTCATTTTTTTAAAACTATCCTGCAATTTCGCCAAATTTGAGGCTCTGTTTGGCTTGGATTTTTTAAATTTGGATTCTGCGGTTTCCCCCCACTTTTTCGCCAGGTTCTTCACAAGACTTTCTGAAACAGGCCTCTGAATGCTTTGCATTATTTTAACAATGTGAGGCGGTTTGAGCCTTCCACTGCAAACCAGGTTCAATATCATTGCTATTGTTTTCTTGTCAGTCCTTAAACCAACACCCTTCGTCCTTGAAACAGGCTCTACGCCAAGCCCTTGCCTTATTTTCATTACCCACATCGTGTTGATATGTGGGTCTAACCCGAGCTCATGCAAGATGGAACAAACGAGCTTGTCTTTGTGAAGAGCTTGTACCAGGTCAGAAACCATTCCATCCTGGTACCTGCGCTTCCTTGAGAGGTCCTGCGCAAGGCTCAACGAAAAGGAGTCTGGTTTTTTTCGGTCAGGCTTTAATCCGGCCAATTCAACTGCCTCCGTAAAGAGGATATGACAAAGCTATTTAAGCGCTTTTTGGCTTCAGCCAATGCTTTAAGGGAGAGCCTGCTTTTCAAACCCTTTAAAAGCGGTTCAGGGCATATTCTTTTTTGGTTGGCATGATTGAAAGCGTTAGGCTGCGGAATTGGAAAACGCATGCGGACAGCTTTTTTGAGTTCTCAAAAGGCACAAACGTGCTTGTGGGTGCAATGGGAAGCGGCAAAAGTTCTGTAATGGACTCCATCTGTTTTGCCCTGTTCGGGACTTTTCCTGCACTGCAGGCGCGCAGGGTTGCATTGGAAGAGGTCATAATGAACAAGCCTGTGCAGGCGGAAGAGGCTTCGGTTGAACTGGCTTTTTCTTATGCCGGAAAAAACTACAGGGTTGAAAGGAAAATCAAGCGGAAGGGCAGCACTGAGGCAAAGGCATGGTGCGGCGAAAAGGTTATTGCGGGGCCAAAGCCGCGCGATGTGAACGAAGCCGTGGAAAAGGCGATTGAGATGAACTATAATCTGTTCAGCAGGGCTGTTTACAGCGAACAAAACGAAATTGACTCTTTTTTGAGGCTGACACCAACTGACAGAAAGGCAAAGTTTGACGAGCTTTTGGATTTGGAGAGGTATGAGAATGTGCGGGCGAATGCCGTAACTGCCCTGAACAGGCTGAAGGGAATTGCCAGGGACAGGAAAAATTGGATTGCGGAGCAAAGGCAGCTGCTTTCAAAAGAAGATGAAAAAACGCTTGTTGAAAGGATTGCAAAAAAAGAAAGGGAAAACCTGCTGCTTGAAAAAGAAATCAGGGAAAAAGAAAAGGAAGCAATTTCGCTTGAAAAAGAGGTTGGAGCCCTTGAAGAAAAAGAAAAAGAGTTCAGGGCATTAAAGGAAAGGCTTGCCCAAAACAGGGCGGTTATGCAGGAGCTTGAATCTGCCCTGGGGGAAACCAAAAAGGAAAGCAGGGGCAGAAGCCCGGGCGATGTTTCAAAGGAAAAAGGGCTGGCGCTGGATGAAATCAGGGCATTGGAAAAAAATGTTGCGGGGCTGCAGGAAAAAGAAGAGCATGCAAGGAAAAAAAAGCAGGAATTCGGAAAAAATGCCGCATTGAGCCAGAGGAAAGCGGAGGAACTGGGAAGGCATTTGGAGGAACTGCAGGGCCTTGGCGCCGAATGCCCGACATGCAGGCAAAGGCTTGAGGCAAAAACAAGGGAAGCCCTTGCCGCCGAAACAACGGCTGAAATGAAAAAAGCGGCTGTGGAAATGGAGAAAGCCCTGCGGCTTGAGGCCGAAGAAAATGCCGCGATAGAAAGCGCAAAAAAAGGGCTTGAGGCCGCCAGAAAAAAAAGGGATTTGCTCAAAGAAAAGGAAATGGGGCTTGGGCAGCTCTGCGCTGAAATGGAGAAGGCGGCGGAAAAGGAAAAGCACCTTCAGGGGCTCCTGAAGGAAAACGAACTGCTTGAGGCAAAGGCAGGGAAAACGGATTTTGACGAGAGGCTGCTTCTTGCGAAAAGAAAGCAGGCCATTGAGGCAAAGGCAGGAATAGGGGCCGTGAAAAAAAGCATTCAGGCAAACGTCCAGCTTGCAAAAGAAATGAGGGCTGGGCTTGAAAGGATTGGAAAGGCAAAAAAGCAGGTTGAGGAAACGGAGGAAAGAGTCAAGGCCATAGAGTCAAGCACGGAAAAAATGGGCCTTTTCACAAACAGCCTTATTGCGGCGCAATCAGAGCTGAGAGAAATGCTCATCTCCACAATAAACCAGGCAATGCACGACATCTGGCAAAACATTTACCCCTACAGGGATTATGTTTCCGCAAAAATGGACGTAAGCGAAGGAAGCTACGAGCTCAAGGCAAAAGAAAGAAGCGGCAACTGGGTCAGGGTGGAAGGGATTTTAAGCGGAGGGGAAAGGAGCGCAGCGGCAATATGCATAAGGATTGCGTTCTCGCTTGTCCTTGCAAGAAACCTGAGCTGGCTCATTCTTGACGAGCCGACCCACAACCTTGACAGGAAGGCAGTGGAAACACTTGGCGAAATGATGCAAAGGCACCTGCCTTCAATAGTAGAGCAGGTTTTTGTGATAACGCATGATGCCGAAATGAAAAAGGCGGCTTCGGCCTCGCTGTACTTTTTGGAAAGGGAAAAAGACGAGGATGCAGTGACAAAGCCTGTGCTTGTGCAGGCGGAAAGCTGATCAGGAAACTTGCTTTTGCTAAAATAACAAAGTGCAAATTATGCTATTTCTTTTTGGATTTTATTTTCCCATAAACTAGACCAATTATCATTCCGACTATAAAGTAAAATATTATTGCCGTAACAAAAATAGTTACAAAGTGGAGAAGCCCGAAAGATGAGCCGGGCATAAAACTTATGCTATTGCCCATTATTGCAAATAGCAAAGGTAGTGGCAGTGGGAAAAGAATTATTTTCTCCCATAATGGAAAAAATGCAGTTATTATTGGTAAAAGAATATTTACAAATACAAATGCGCTATAAACGGCAGTTATTATTATGGCATAAATCCCGCCTTTTAGCCAATAAGGTTTATCTTTCAGGCTCATGCTATAACAATAGTTCCAAGATTAATAAATCTTTCCACCCACACGCAAGAAGAGCACTTCCGGGAAAAGTCACTTGTTTTTGGCGTTCATTGTCCTTGTGATAAAGCCCGCAATCATGTTGGTGTCAAATGTGCTGAGCGAAAGGCCAAGCTCTTTCAGCAATACCTTGTTTTTGGTAAAATCAGTGCCAAATTTGTCCGGAAATCTGTTCAGCAGTATTTCAACCCTGCTCTTGATTGACTTCGGAACCGCTTTGCCCAAAAAAAACCACCATTCAAACAGCTATTTTTTCAATCCTGCCGTCAGGATAGCGCCTTATGACTGCAAGAGGCAGCACGCTCTGCGCAAGCTCGGATTTTGCAAGGTCGTATGCCGACATTCCGGACTCGGTCTTAACCAAAGGCGGCGCCCCAAATGACAACTGCAAGGCCCTTGCAGTGACAAGCCTGGCTTTCTCAAACCGCGTTATTCTGCTCATAATCAACCAAAAAAAGAACTTTTATGATAACAATGAATGGCGCAAGAGAGTTTAAAAATCTTGCCAAGTCGGCAAAGAACTGCCCTGTTGCAGGCATTAAACGCTTTTTGCCTTCAAAATGGCGGGAATGCGCTGTTTTTCGGAAAACTGCCTTATCAGGGAATAGGGCTTTTCAGTGCTGACAATTGCCCTGTTTCGGC
Source organism: archaeon (assembly GCA_041645325.1). Classification (GTDB taxonomy): domain Archaea; phylum Iainarchaeota; class Iainarchaeia; order Iainarchaeales; genus JAFCCL01. The sequence goes on along the minus strand of JBAZQI010000022.1, from coordinate 8,969 downwards.
CTGCAGCAACCACCCTGCTTTCCCTTTTGCCGGCAAACGCCCTGAAGCTTTCAAGAACAGCGGCCTGGATTGCCTCAACGGCAAAGCACAATTTTTGGCTGAAGAAAGCGCTTTCCTTCCTGCACAAATGTTCAGGCACAAGGCAAAGCAGCATTGAGTTTGCCCTAAGCAAGGCCTGCCTGAAAAGAAAATCAGGGTCTGTTGAAAGCTTCAACTGGGCAAGGACGCCATGCTGCCTAAGCGCATCAGAACAGCTCTTATCATTGCAGTTTTCAAGCGAGGAAATTGCGGAATTCATTGAAGAAACCGCCCTTGAAACCGAGCCCTCTTTCTCCAGGCAAAACCAATGCAGGCTTTTTGGCCCCAAAATGCGCGCCTCGCCCCTTGACTCAAGCGCAAGGGCATCTGCCAAAAGAAGCGCTGTTTGCCCTGACCTAAAAAAAGGCCCAATGGGCTTTTCCTTAAGGCAAAATTCCTGCATTCTCCTCAACCTGCTTTCCTTGCCCGGCATTGCCTTGTGAAAACAATCGGAAAAATGGCTGCTACATGATTCGAAGAAAAAGCCGTCCTTGAGCATTTCAACAAAAACAAGGCTGCTTGGCAAAACATTTTTCTCTGAAAGGGTTTTTGGCATGCAGCAACCGCAGTCAATGGAATCAGGGCCAAGATTGTAAAAAGGCCTTGCCAAAAGCAGGGGCCAAAGCATGCTGAAATCAACCTCGGAAGTGCCCTTTATGGAAAAAATGCTTTCTTTCCCAAGGCTTTTTTCCGCAGAAAAAAGGCTTCCGCCCGCAGGCGGCTTTTTCCCAAGGCTTTTTTCCGCAGAAAAAAGGCTTTGCGCCATGCCTGTTCCTGCCCTCCAAAGAATGCCTTCAAGCAGGCTTTCGGCAAGACCAAAAGCTGAATTCGGCAAGGCATTGACAGGCAATTTGAGAATGTTGCTCAAGGCAATGGATTCAAGGATTTTTTCGGCAAGCCCGCTGTTTTCCTCGGCAGCAAGCCTTACAGTATCGGGCAAGGGCTCGGAGAAAAGCCCGAGCTTCGCCATCGGAACATAGCAAGGCAAGCCTGTGCAAATGAATTCGTTTTCAGAGGAGGCAAAACAATCAAAATAGCCCCAGTTTTTTTCAAGCAAAAACTGCCTTTCAGGCCCCAAAACAAGCGGCCTGAAGCCTGTTTCTTTGAAAAGCAGGTCAGCCAATTCATTTAGGCCTGAAAAGGTTGAAGCCGAAACCTTGAAAACATTGCCGCAATCCTCAACCTTAAAGCGCACTACTGCAGCAGAAAGGGCATCCTTAAGGCAAACACTGTCTAAAACCTGTCTCCTGACAAAAAAATAAGGGAAAAAGGGATGCCTGGCCATTCTCCTAAGGTCAAGCCGGGAGAATTCCAAGGCGACCGCCCTTTTGCCCTCAATGTACCTAGCATCAGTTAGCCAAAAATGTGTTGGGTTTTCATCCATTCTTAGAAAAAATGGCTTCGGCGGCTTTTAAACAAGAGCAAAGAGACCGGGTTTCCGGTGAAAAAACATCAAGGTTCATTTCCGGTGAAAAAAAAGAAATGACCCAAAGAAGCCGAAAAAAATCATTTTATGGGCTTTCCTGACTTAAGGTACTTCTTGAAATCAAAAAAACTGGCTTCCATAAAGCGCTTCTGGCACTTTTCCTGGGCACAAAGGGAAAGATACTGCGAGCACATTGTCTTTTGGCCCACCGGCTTTAGGTACTGGCAGGTTTTCCACTCCGGAGCCACTGTTTCCTGCTCGGTAACAGCCTTTTCAGCCTCGCTCATTATGGCCATTTTCTTCTTAAGCTCGGACCTGGGCTCCAAATCAGCCTCTTCAACAGCCATTGGTTCCATTGTTACAGTCTGGGCAGGTTTTGGCACAAAAACAGGCGTGTGTTTTTTTGCTTCAACAACAAAATGAGACAAAGGCATGTTGTTAATTATTGTATTAACTACTTAAAAAGTCTTTCGCTAGCCGACACAATGGACTTGCCTGAGTGCCATCTTCAAATTTTTTTTACAGAAAAAAGTTTTGAAAAATTTCTGTGCCGCAGGACCACTGACACAGGCCCAGGGTTATCAAGCAGGCTACAAAAGCTCTTCAGTTTCCGCGTCGCGCTCGCCGCTTTGCTGCTCGAAGTCAAGGGCGGCCTTTTCCAGGGAGACCTCGTACTTGCTCTCCGCGCTTTTTCTCTGCCTGACCTTGAAGAACAGGGGAAAGTGCGTCGCCTCGCCCACAATCAGCGCTTCCCCGACACGCAAGGAGGTAATCATGTCAGTGCTCTTGCTGTCCAGCCCTTCCGAACTCTCGGAAATGTGCTTGAGGTCGTAAGGATTTGTTATTCTCAAAATGATGTTTGTGTTGCACTGTGAAAGCGTGGTTGTGTCAAGCTGAACAGGCCTCTGGGAGACAAGGCAAATGGACGCGCCGAACTTTCTTCCTTCCCTTGCAAGCGTCCTTATGATGCTTCTGCTGATTGCTGCTTCGCTGCTGACCCTTTCAGGGGCCCATTGATGGGCTTCCTCGAAGACCATGAGGAACGGCGGGATTGCCTTTCGCCTTCTCTCGTTGAAAATCCTTTGGGCAAAATAGCTTACAATCACCTGTTTTTTCTTGAGGTCAATAGTGTCGCTGAGGTCAATCACCGTCAGCTGGCCTGGCTTTATCAAGTCGATTATGCTTGGGTTGTCCGTTTTGCCGAAAAGGCGCAACTCATGCAGTGCCACAAGCCATCCAAGCAGAGGCCCCTTGCTGTTCTCCTTTATGGATTCGTCCCTTAAGATTGCATCCCTCAAATCATTCAGGTCAAACGGACCCAGGCCCTCTTTCATCTGCTTCTTGAGCTCGTTAAGGATTCTGCCCAAATCGCGTTTCTGCGGCCCGCTAAGACCGGGAATTATTCCGGAGACAATGCCCACACTGAGCTTTGGAACCCCGATTTTTATGTCATTGACATTTACAAGCTTTGTTTTGCCACTGTAGTCTTTCTTGCCGCTGTCCTTCGGAGGCAAAGCAAAACTGCTGTATTCGCCGTGGGGGTCAAACACGATTGTCGCAATTCTCCCGTTCTCTTTTTTCCTGTCAAGAAGCTCTTCAAAAATCACGGAAACACAATGCGACTTGCCTCCGCCGCTGAGAGCCAAAATCGCGAGGTGTTTTTTCAAAAGCGAGGACATGCTGAGCTTTACAGGCAGATTGTGGTGCTCCACCTCGCCCAATAAAAGCCCTGCCTCCTTGTCAAAGTTCAGGAACCTTTCAAGGTTTTCGTTTGACGCAATCCTCACCCTGGTTCCAGGGCTTGGCGGAAAAGTGACCCTTTTGGTTGCAGTATCGGAAAAAACGCCCAATGGCTTTGTCTTTGCGACAAGGTACTCCCATTCCAATGTCGGAAACTGCTCTGACATCGCGTGCCCCGAGCTTTCAAACTCTTTCACCGAATCCGCCCTTTCAAAATACCTGTTGGTTTTCACAACATCATTGACAAGCGCTATCAAAGTGCCTTCGTCGTAATCAAGCTCCACAAACTGGCCCCTGTGCACCTTTCCCTTGTTCACAACAAAATCAAAGTTGCTTGGCGCAGGCCCCTCCATTGTGCTGATAACCGTGCCGATTTCCTCATTCCTTTCAGCCAAACAAAATCACCTCTTTCTCCTGCCAAGGTTTTTTGTGAAAACAACGCTATTCAAATGCAGTTTTCTTATGGAAATATTCAGCCTTTTTGCAAGCCGAGCCAATTCTTTACCAGGGATATTAATTTCAACTATTCCTATGCCGCCTGGCTTGAGAACCGAGACCAACTGGTAAAACAACTTTTCATGCACAACAGTATAAACAGGGCTGCCTCCTGTTGAAACAACAAGGTGAAACTTGTTCTTGCCAAAACCGCCAAAAGTGCCAGTGCCATTAACTAAGTCGACAGTGTTTACAACAACATCCGGCCAGCCTTGGCCTTGCCTTATATCAGTTCGTATAACAGAAAGTGGAACGCCAATTTTTAAGGCCAGCAATTCATTCTTTAAGCTGCTTCGCCCGCAAGACTCATCCAACACCACAAGTGAGCCCTTAGGAAACCTTGAACGCAGCTCAGGCAATATTGAAGTGAATTTTATTTCATGCGAGCGCTCCACATCAGCCAAGGAACTTCTGTCAACTGGCTTTTCTAAGCGGTCCCAATGCACTTCACGCAATCCACTTTCAATCGAAGCAATCTGCCGCCGTTCTTTAACAGAAAGCTGCTTGAAAGAAACGTTCTTTCTCCTGCGCAATTGCCTCTGCCTTTTTTGAAAAATTCGCCTCTTTGGATTCAAGAGAAACCGCCCTTTTTCTTTTCCCGCAGTTCTTTTATGAACCGCACGCTTCCCTTCAATGCGATTCCCTGGTAATTGCATTTGGCGCACTTGTACTGGTCTCCTAGGTTCCCGCCGGCGAGCCGGCTCAAGCCGGTTGAACCACAAGAAGGGCACACAATGAACTCTTTTTCTTTCGCCATTTTCTTTTCCCCTACAGCGGCCTGTTGTCTCTCCTGAGCCTCAACTTAATTCCCTTGCCAAGCTTGTTTAAAATCTTGTCATAAACAATCTCGATTTCCTGCTGCTTGAGCCTTGCATGCAAATCGGCCTCTACAAGGATGTTTGGAAAAGCGTACTCCCTGTGCATGCAGCTCTGCGCAAAAACAATTGACGCAATTTTTGAAGCATGCGCCGAAATGCCTTCGTGGTTGTGGTGCAAAAACTCAACGCGCAGAGGCCTGTCAAAGGCAACAGGCTTCAGATAAAAGGCCCTGACGCTCTTTGACCATTTTTCGTCAAAATCCATCAGAATCGGGTGCTCCTTTGTGCTTGCAGTGTAGCTAAATGCCATGCTTCTCTCGCCTGGCTTCAGCAGGTAATCAAGGATTATGGCATCATAGCAGCCGTTGAGCTGCGCCGAAAGATTCTTGTGGCTAGCGAGCAGGTTTTGCTGGAGAATTTGCCCAAACCTGCTTCCCCGCGAGTCCTCAACGCAGCCCACCAACTCGCAATTGCTTTCCTCCGCGACGCTGTAAAGGCTCTGGAACTCTTCAAGCATCTCGTGGTAAGCGCTTTTCACGGCACTGTCCTTGCGCGGCTTGTCAGCATACTGGGGAACGATGCTCCCGTCCAAAAAGCAAAATGCGGGGGAAAACTTTTCAATCAGGCTTCTTGCAATTCCAACCTCTTTTATGAGCCTTTGGATGCTCTTGCTGCACTGGAACTCGTCTGCCTCAAGGCCTGCCTGGCTCAGGTGCGGTTCCGGAAAGGAATAAAAATGCGGAAAGTATTCAGCGCCGCCGAGCCTTCCGGCATTGTAGGAAAAAACCGCGCCGATTGCGCGGATGAGCACCAGGTCAAGGGCAAAGAGGTCCTTGTCAACAAAGCCCGAGTCAGCGCCGGCAATTTTGCAGTTCAGCTCTGCCTTTTCAACAGGCATTATGAGCCTTTCCTCAAGGAAGTCCTCTGAACCTGATTCAAGCAGGTTCAGGTTGTTCAATGGCAAAAGCTTTTCGCCAAGCAGCCTTCTCTTTGAATCAAGCTCCGAAATGCTTGCCACGGCTTCGCTTATCACTCCGTTAATCTGCATGGAAAAAGAATAAGGCAAAAGCCCATTTAAAAGCATGCAAGGGAGCGGGCTTCCGGTGAAAAAGGTTAAATAATCCTACCCATTAAAAAATAGCTGATGGGCAGGAAAAGCGCGAAAGGCTATTGCAGGGTTAGGAGCGGAAGCAAGTCAATGGCACTCTTGCAATCGGCTGAAAATGCAGAATTACGGAGGCTTGACAGGAGAATGAGGTTTGTTCAAGCAATGAACACGCAGGCCATTGTCAATCTCCTGAGGAAAAAACGCTTCGCGCTGGATGTTGAGCGCAGGATTGGCATCCGGCTTGAGGACCTGCCGAGGAATAACCTTTTGGACCTTGCACAGGCCTGCACTTTGAGGGTACAGCACAGGATAGCTTCCCGCTCAAGATTCTTTTACAGGCTGCTGAGCCGGAAACAACTTGAGGACTTGAGAAAACTGATTGGGATACTTCAAAAAAAAAGGGTTCTCTGTGAGAAAGTTACCAAAGTTGAAAAGGCTGGCGGCAGGCTGAGGGTTGAAACAAAAAACATCGGAAAATCTGTCCTTTTGGCAAGGATGAACGCTACAATGCTTTCAGGCATTGCCGAATTAATGGGAAAAATCCATTCTGCCGGAATTGAGCACAGCCACCCCCACAGGGGGAACATTGTTGTTGATAGAAGGGGCAGAATTGGAATCATTGACCTTATTGAGGCAGAAACAAAGCAAGTTGAATGGGAATCCGCCCAAAGCATTTTTCTTTCTTTCAAAAGAGATTACAATGTGCTCTGGCGCGCCTTCAGGATTTATTTCAGCGCCCCCGAAGAAGCAAGAGCATTCTTTTCAAGGATAATCTCAAGATATCCTGCAAGCAAGGAATTACGGAGGCAGGTTATTGAAGCCGTAGAAAATTTCGTAATGTTGACCTAAGGTAACAGAAAGCTATTTAAACCGGCGCCGGCTTATTTTTGTAAAGGAATTCTTTTTTGGTGAAAAAATGGCGAAAGCGGTTTTTTTTGTTAAAAGCATTGTCAACAAGTGGAGGCCGCCTTTTGGCAAGGACATAACTGAGGCAGACATTGTTGTTGCCGAAGGCGAATGCTTTGATGCCACGGAAAAAGAAGGGGCTATTTTCAAGCTGCTGAAATGCAACGGAAACAAGGCCCTTGTGCAATTCAGCGAAAAATTCACGCTAAAAGGCCATGAACACCCGAGAAACAGGCAGGTCTGGATAGGAATGCAGGAAGCAACTGATTTCACATACCTCTGGGGAAACGACGGCATAACCAAAAGCCTTCTCCTTAAAGAAACAACAAAAGAAGATGGCGCAGCGCCGGCAGAAGAAGCGGAAAAGCCGGTTCAGGAAGCAATAAAATAACTTTTACTGTTTGTTGTATAAATGCCGACAAGGCCTTCAATAACAAAAATGCCGCCTTGGGTGGACAAAGCCACAAGGACTCTTGGAGCAACGGGCCACAGGTTTGAAGATGTCTACATCAGAAGGAAAGCAATGGCTGGGCTTTGTTCTTGTGCCGATGCTCGAGGCAAATTTCTAGTGAAGCGCAAGCTTTTTACACATTATATGAATCATATTTCATATGAAATCCGATTCAATGCCTTACCATTTGTGCCTTGACGTTTTGGGGAATCCTTTGCGCATTGCAATAATAAAAGAGCTTGAAAAGGGGCCAAAAAGCGTAGGCGAACTCGCGAAAAACACAGGCGAAGAGCAAAGCAAGGTAAGCCATTCTTTGGCTGCCCTGAAAAAATGCGGCTTTGCCGAATCCGAAAAACAGGGCAAGAAAACGGTTTACAGGCTTGGCGAAAGCATGCTCAAGAAAATGCAGGGCAAAAACCTTTTTGAAGCCCTTGAAAAGCACTACAAAGAGCACGGGTGCAAATGCCGGAGGTGCGATTGATGAAGCAGGGCGATAAGAAGGCAGGCAAAAGAATTTACATGGACCACGCGGCAACAACGCCTTTGGACAAAAGGGTTTTGAAGGCAATGCTGCCTTATTTCTCGGAAAAATTTGGCAACGCAAGCAGCCTGCACTTTTTCGGGACAGAAGCAAGGGAAGCTGTTGAAAAGGCAAGGGAAGATATTGCAAAGGCGATCAACGCAAAGCCGGGGGAAATATTTTTTACTGCAGGCGGCACTGAATCTGACAACATTGCATTGCAGGGCGTTATGAAAGCCGGCAAAAGGAAAGGCCTTATTACAACAGCCATTGAGCACCACGCAGTGCTTTACACTGCGGAGCAGCTGCGGAAAGAGGGCTTTAATGTAAAATTTTTGCCGGTAAGCGGCAATGGGATTGTTGAATTGGATGCGCTTGAAAAAGCCGTTGGAAAAGAAACAGCTTTGGTTTCGGTGATGCACGCAAACAATGAGATCGGGACAATACAGCCAATCGGGGAAATAGGAAAGCTTTGCAAAGAGCAAGGAATTTTGTTCCACACTGACGCAGTGCAGACTGTTGGAAAAGAAAAAATTGACGTGGAAAAAATGGGCATTGATTTGCTTTCGGCTTCGGCGCACAAGTTTTACGGTCCAAAAGGCGTTGGATTCCTGCACATCAGGCAAGGGACAAAGATACAGCCCCTGATGCACGGCGGAGGCCATGAAAATGGATTTAGGCCTGGAACAGAGAATGTTGCAGGCATTGTTGGAATGGCGGAAGCATTGAAAATCGCCATAAGGGAGATGCGGGAAGAGAATGCAAAAGAAAGAAGGTTGAGGGACAGGCTTATTGACGGCTGCCTTGAAATTGAAGACAGCTGGCTGAACGGGGCAAGAGAGCCAAGGCTTAGCTGCAATGCGGCTTTGGGCTTTGATTTTGTTGAAGGGGAAAGCATGGTTTTGATGCTTAGCGACAGGGGAATTGCCGCAAGCACCGGAAGCGCGTGCAGTTCAAAGAGTTTGGAGCCAAGCCATGTGCTAAGGGCAATTGGATTGCCCCATGTAAAATGCCATGGCTCTTTGAGATTCACTTTGGGAAGAAGCACCACCGCAAAAGACGTTGATTACGTTTTGGAAGTACTGCCCGGCATTGTGGAAAGGCTGCGAAAAATAAGCCCGTTGCACAAGGGCGTTGACATAAGCGAGTTTGAGGAAAACATTGATGAAAAGCATGAACACGTGCATGGGCAAAATGAGGATTAGCCGATTATTTGAAAGCGCTTAAAAAGGAGAAAAAAAAGGAATTGTTTGGAAGTGATAAAAATGTATTCTGACAAAGTAATGGAAGAATTTCGGCACCCGCACAACATCGGTGACATGAAGAACCCTGACGGCGTAGGCAAGGTCGGAAACGCACAGTGTGGGGATTTGATGTGGGTTTACATAAAAGTTGCCAAAAACAAGAAAGGCGAAGAAATAATCAAG
>JBAZQI010000021.1:0-18922 GCA_041645325.1 archaeon | reverse complement strand
TGAAGGCAACGGCGTAACGGCTGAACTGCTTTTAAGGAATGGCATAAAGGTTGTGTCGGAAAAAGAAATTTGATTTCAGTATGCCAAAAATTCTTCTTCGCCTTTGAGGTATGTTGTGAGGAATTCGGCAAACTCCCTGTTTTTCTTGTACATTTCCGCAATGTTTTTTTCTTCAAGTATGCTGCATGTTTTGTTCAGGGCTTTTTTCAGGCTGCCTGTGTCGGCCCTTTTTTCTTTTTTGAGGAATTCCCTCAGAAAGCCCTCAACGTGCGTGTATTTTCTCGGAATTTCTATTACCCACCTGCCCTGCTCTATTCTCGGGCCTGCTATCACGCGCGGGTGCGCCTTCAAAAACGCCTGGCTGTTTTTTCCGTCAGTGACAAACGGCCCCTGCTTTGCCACGCTTTTCTGCAGCTGCCTTGACTCTACCTGAAACACAAGGACTATTGCGTCCTTTTCGTCTGTCCAGGCCTCGCTTCTTATTACATTGAAGCCGTTCAGAAGCATCTGCTTTTCGGCTTTTCTTGCAAGCCTTTGAATCTGGCCCCAAACCACGTCAGCCAATGCTTTTTTTGGGAAGCCAAGCCTTACCGCAATGAGCTCTTTTTTTTGCAGCATTGCCCTTAGTTTTGGAACAGGCCATGGCTTTTCTTTTTTTCCGAAGAAAAATGCCTCGCTTGGCTTTTTCAGAAATGCCCTTGATGCCGCAACCATGCGCGAAAACTGGTTGAATGACAAGGCCGCGGCAACGTTCCTGTTGCGGTCGACAGGGTCTATTACCACGAGCCCTGCATCGGGAAAAAGCCTTCTTGCCTCTTCTTCGCCCCAGTATTTTTCAATGTCAATCACTTCCCCTTGTTTCCATTCCGCAATTGCCTTTATTGCATTCATGAAAGAGCCGTATTCAAGTATCAAAAGCTCTACAACATAGCCTGGTATTGAATTTGCCTTTGTGTCAGCGCCGTAGCATTTTATGCCCTTGAGGAACTGCCTTAGCAGCCTTGCCTCGCCTTTTCTTTTGCCAAGCAGCCTTTTTTTCAGGTATTCGTTGTGGAAAGGGCTTCTGTCAACCGCGCTTTGCTTCAATTCTGCGCTGCTCACCTTGTAGCTTGGCACTATTTCCACCTCAAAGCCCTCAATTTCGCCCCTGATATAAGGATGCTCGGAAAATGCCTTTTCCCATTTGTGGCCCCTGAAAACCTGCTTTCCAATCCTCAGGCCTGCTTCCTCAAATTCCTGCCTTGAAAGCTTTTCCGGGAAAAGCACAAAAATGTCAAGGTCATTGTCTCCCTTCAAATGGGTGTCCCTTGCGTTTGAGCCGCAAAGCATTACGTCAACGTGCTTGCCGCCCGTTTTCCTGATGCGGTCCATCACCTTTTCAGCAAGTGCGCCCTGCTTTTTTCTTTCCTGCTTTCCCGGCGTTATTTTTTTCAGCACCTGTTCAAGAAGCTTTTTGCGCATGCTCAGTTCTCCAACGGCTAATTTGGTAATACTATTATATATGAATTTGGTTTTATATACTACCGTCTGCATGCCGAAGATTGAAACAGTTAAGGGCAAACTGCTGGAAAGCAGGCCTGAGTCAAAGATTTTTGTGGGTTTTCCCTACAACCTTTACGAGATTCTTGGCCCGCAGCTTTCCCCGGATGAATTGCGTTCAGCAAAGCTGCTGGTGAAGGCGATTTCAAGGGCCTCTTCTCTGGGTTCGCTGTTTTCTTCAATCGGCGTGAAAGACCAGGCGGTCTCCGAGCAGTTCAGGAACGGCGTGATAAATTTTGTTGACGTGAACAACCTCATAAACAGCATTCCGAGCGCAAAGCAGGTTGAAATGCTCAAAATGGCTATTTTGCCGATGGTTGAAACCCTGGGCATTGAGCACAAGCAGGCGTTTATAAATTACGTGCTTGATTACAGCGTGGGCTATGGCGACCTGAGCCTGCTGATGTCCGACCCGCAGCTTGAGGAAATAATGGTGAATGGCTTTGGCCGCAATGTTTTTGTTTTCCACAAGAAATTCGGGAACTGCAAAACAAACATTTTTGTTGACGAGAAAAGCGGCGTGCTTGACACTATCAGGCGGATTTCAACAACAGTAAACAAGCAGTTTAACGACCTACATCCGCTTTTGGACGCAAGGCTTCCTGACGGAAGCAGGGCAAATGCAACCTTCAATTACGTCAGCCCGTTTGGCCACACGCTTACAATAAGGAAATTCAGCAAGATTCCTCTTTCCATAATCGACCTGATTGCAAACAACACTGTTGACATAGAGCTTGCGGCTTTCCTTTGGATAATGGTTCAGGGTCTCGGCTTTCATCCAATGAACATAATAATAACCGGGGGCACAGGTAGCGGCAAGACGACATTAATGAACGTACTTGCTTCTTTCATTCCGTTTGAGGACAGGATTGTCTCGATAGAGGACACCATTGAGCTTGACCTTGGGGAGCGCGAAAACTGGATTCAGATGGAGTCCAAGCCAAAAATAAAGGATGTGCACGCGGTTTCAATGGACGATTTGCTCAGGAACACGCTGAGGATGAGGCCTGACAGGATTATTGTGGGCGAGGTGAGGAGCGAGGAAGCGGGAACGCTTTTTGTCGCAATGGACACCGGTCACAGGGGGATTTTGGGCACGCTGCACAGCAACAGCGCGAGGGAAATGATGCTCCGCCTTAAGAACGCGCCCATGAATGTTCCGGAACAGATGCTGCCCCTTCTTGACCTGGTTATTGTGCTTGAACGGCATTACACGCAGGGCAGCGGCATTGTACGCAGCATAAAGCAGGTTACAGAGGTCGGAAGAATGGATGAAACTGTTTTGCTTAGCAATGTTTACGAGGTTGACGAAAAAACAAGGCAAACCGTAAAGACAAGGGTGCCAAGCAGCCTTTTTGAAAAGCTTGCCACCGCAGCCGGAATGGCAAAAAACGAGCTCACAAGGGAAATGCGCATAAGGCAGAAGATTTTGGAGTTCATGCTTGAGCAGGGCATCAGGAAAAGAAGCGAGGTTGAGGCGCTGATACAGCATTATTACTTTGACCCCGAGTCCGTGCTCAAGAAGATTACTGTGTCTATTGAGTGAAAGGAATGGAAAACAGCCTGCTGTATTCCGAACCGGATTTTCCTGGTTTGCTTTCCATAAGCTCAACGCTTTTTGCCGCAATTTTCATTGCCTTCATTTCTTTTCCGATTTTTTCCACAATCGCCAGGGCCTGCTTTTTTTCAGCCCCCTTGTTCCTTGCAATCGTTATGTGCGCGTGAAATTTTGGGTCATGCGTTCCTATCGCCTGCTGCAGTGCCTGGTTCAGCCGGCTGAATTCTTCATTTCCTTTGCCAAAACCAAGCCACAGCACGTTTCCCCTGAAGTGCCCGGCGCAGCTTATTTCCGCCTCAAATGCCTTAAAGCCCTTCAGGGCTTCGGCTTCGCCGCGCAGGCTTTCCACGGCTTCGGCAGGCAATTGCCCGAGAAAATGCAGGGTCACATGCAGGTTTTCCTCGGGAACCTTTTTCCAGCCCTCATTTGGAACAAGCGGCATGATTTTTTCCGCAATTTCGCGCTTCACTCTAGGCGGCAAATTCACCGCAAAAAACAATCTCTTGCTCTCTTCGCTCAATCCAATCACCTTGGCTTTCTGCCAAGCGTTCTTGAAAGCAGTCGGCGCCTTGAAAATCTATCGGCGGATTTTGCCTTTGGCATTGGTTTCTTTTGCCTTGGAAATGGACCGTGCTTCAATCATTTTACGAATTCCACGTTTGGCAGTCCCTTGAATTCTTTGTCGCCTGTGAGGAATTTTATTTTTCTTTCAAGTGATATTTGGTAGCCAATCGCGTCAATGTACGAAATTCCCCTTTTTTTGTTCTCAAACCTAAACTTTGCTGCTTTTTTTAGGGTTTCATCGGATATTTCTGTTGTTTTTGCTAAAAACAGGTTGAAATACTCTTCAGCCTTTTCTTCACCACTCTCTGCCATTGCGGAGTAATAAAGTTCCAACAGGTTAAGTTTTGTTGTTATAATTTCATGTTCAACAAAATATTTTTTGTATGCTGGCGCGCCCTTGACAAAATCAATTAAAGCATAGCTGTCGGCGAAGAAAAGCATTTTAATCCCAGCCTTTGCGGGCTTCGTCTTTCAGTTCCTGCGCAGTTTTTTTTGTTTTAAGGGTTCCAAAAAGGCTTTCAATAGATTTTGCTTTCCGAAAAGAAACAACTACCCTGTCGTTTGGCATTATCTTTTCTTTTTCTGCAACATTGTTCGGAATTGTTACGCCAAGAGAATTGCCCCATTTCCTTGCTACTACGATGGTTTCCTGCAATTATATCACCAATATAATTATATTATAGGTTATATTTAAACTTTTGTGGGCATTTAAAGCCTGTTAAATTTGGTTTGTTTGTTTTTACAGTCACGCTGTTTGTTCATTGAGGTGAATAAGCACACAACAACAAACAGCTATATAACGCATGGAGCGTGACACGCGTTAAAAAAAGAAAAGTTTTTAATATTCAACACGCTAAGTTAATAGTTTGATACAGTAGGGCAAAGCATGAATAAACGAATCCTTCTGAAAAAATCGTCAAGGCAGCATGGTGCGGCGCTTATTCTTAGTGGTTTGTTTGGGCCAAACAAGAAAACAACGGCCAATATTTTATCGAGTTTTAAAAAACAAAAGGTCAGAATGGTATTGGAAGAACTCCACCCAACCGCGGTTAGTTTAAAGGGGAACAATGGCGTGTGGAGGGTTAAACAGCATTCAACACTTCCTGACACGATAAAAGCTGCCATAATTGAAAATGTTTTGGTTAATGCGCGCAGGGTAGCCGCAAAATATGCTCTTGATGCCATGGGGGTAAGTGATAAAGAAACGAGAGATTTTGTTCGGGAAAGGCTCGAAAAAATTTTGGAAAGGAGTTACCAACGGGTTGATGCCCAAAACGAAACCGCTCTTTCCAGAGACCTGTCTGTTAGGCAGTGGAGCCAAGAAATAAGAGACCGCATTGGGGTTGGTAGGGCGGTGTTGCTGGCTATTATTTTTAACAAAAAATTTAAGAGATTAAAAAAGCAAATGCTGTCAATTTAGCAAATAAACCGCAATAGTGTATTTTTCAAAGCTTTTTTTGTCACTGCTCTTGTGAATTTGTGTTTATTCATTCCTTTGGAATTTTAGGGGTATGCTCATCATGAAGCATTTGATTCTCAATCCCATCCCTTCTTTAGTTCGTCTTTCAGCTGCTGCCCGCTTTTCTTGAATTTTGCAATGCCAAAAAGTTGTTGTATTGGAACAATCTTTCGTACGCACAGAACCAGTTTGTCGTTTGGCTTTATCCCCTCTTTTTCAACAGTGTTGATTGGCAATGTTACTCCAATGCTGTTTCCCCATTTCCTTGCAATTACAATAGTTTCCTGCAATTATATCACCAATATAATTATACTATAAGTTATATTTAAAACCTTCCTCCGCTTTCATTCCAGTTCCTGCTTCAGCGTTTTTTCAAATTTTTTCAGCAGTGCATAGTTTCTTTCAAGTTTTGCGTTTGCTTTTTCCAAAACAAACTTCAAATATTTTTCTTCCGCAAGGATATTGTTTTTCTTTTTTACCGGAAGGGCGAGGTTTTGGGTTCCGATGATTTCCAGAATGAATTTTTCCTCTTCAGCAACCATTATTCCCGCGCGCTTTATTCCCGCTTTTCGGCAGCATTGCAGCAATCGGTTTGCATTTGCAAGGTTATTTGTTCCCAAATGGAGGATGAACGGTTCCTGTTTCAGCCAGAGTTCAGGGCTGCCGGTTTTTTTCCCGATTTCTCTCATCAATTCAGGCTGTTTTACTTTCCTGTGCCATTTGGCATGGAATGCCGCTTCCCTTTTGCTTTCTTTTGCATCTGTTTTCAGCAGCATTATTCTTCCCGCGCAGCTGCTGCTGGAAAAGAATTCCGGAAGGGAATTGATGAAAGAACAAAGCGGAATGATCAGTTTGTCGGCTTTTTTTTCCGCAACCGCCTTTTCAAATTCCGCCTTGTTGTGCTGCTTAATCATTTCAAACCTTAAATTTGTATTTTTTCCCATTCCAGCCCATCTCCGAATTCCAACAGCAATGCTTTTCCATCCTTCACGGCGCCGATGTTAATGCTTGTTGTTTTGCCTATTTTTTCTTTTCCCGGGGCCTCGTGGCAGTGCCCGCAGATGTGCAGCAAGGGCTGCTTTTTTTCAATAGTCTTTCTTATTGCCCTGCTTCCGATGTGCGTGCCGTCAATGCCGAGGTCAAGGCTTGTGCCAAAAGGCGGCAGGTGCGTCAAAAGCACGGAATTTTTTCCGCTTTCGAGAAGCCCAAGCAGGGCTTTTTCGATTTCTTCCTCTTTGAATGCAACCTCGCCGGGCTGCCCCAAGAGGCCGCCGCCAAAGCCGGCAAAAGCCCATTTTCCAAGCCTTTTCTTTTTCCCGTGCAGGGAAATGCCTTTTTCCTCAAGGAAGCCAAGAACCTCGGCTGTATCAAGGTTTCCAGGCACTGCCATCACTTCAAGGCCTTCAAGAATGCCAAGAATAGCTTCAGCATCCTTTTTGCCGCCGTAATTGGTCAAATCCCCTGCAATCAGGGCAAGCTCAACACCCCTGCCCTGTATAAGTTTCGTTATTTTTTGAAGGTTTTCTACCCTTCCGTGTATGTCACTTAATGCAATTGCTTTCATTCAGATACCTTTTTTAATTATCACAAAGTGTATTATTACAAGGGGTTACATTTGTTTAAAAGAATTCTCGTGCTATTTTGCCTTCTGACGCTTGTCGGCATGGCTTTTGCTGATGTTTACCTTGTGGAACCGGTTGACAAGACAGTTAAGCCCACTGATTCTGATGCCCTTTTTTTCGGCAAGGTTGCCGGCGGCGAAACCATGAATGTTGTAATAAAGAAGAAGAGCGGCACAGGCCCTGAATGGGATTCCTTCTCTGTTGACCTGTCAATCCTCCCGCAGGGATGGGGCTCAAAAATAGTTGAAACCGACAAGACTCTTATTGCAATGATTTCAATTCCAAGGAATGCGGACACAAGCACGCAGCGCATCAAGCTTACTGCCCGCAATTCTTCCGAGCCTGCCTTTGACCAAAGCTTTTATGCAACTGTTTCGGTCAATGACAGCCTGCTTGACGCCTCGTTTGAAAACCTGGGCCTTGATGCCGTAGTGGGTGAGCCGGCGAAGTTTGCGCTTGTGCTGAACAATGATTCCATTGCGCCTCACACCGTTTCAGTGGAAAGCACACTGCCCAGCTACTGGTTTCCCGCAAGGGCAATAGAGCTTGCGCCGCTTGAGACAAAAACTGTTGAGCTTGACGTAATGCCCTATTACTATGGCGAAAAGAACTTCTCATTCAACGTCCATTCTGCATTGAACGGCAAAAGCTTTTCCTTTCCCGCGAAGCTTAGCGTGAAGCCAACGCTTGCCGGAATGTACAGGGCAGGCATGGCAGGCTTCCCGTTCTTTTCCCCGGGAACGCTCCCTTATTACATTATAAGCGGCTTTCTCAGCCTTTTCAACTGAAGTGCGTGGTATTCCTGTTGGACAAAATCAGGGCTTATTCGCTTGAACTTATCAGGGTGATTGAGTCAGGCGCTGTTCACTCCGCCGATGAGCTCAACGAGGCAAAGCTTGTGCTCTGCAAAAAGCACGGCGTTTCCTGCATGCCTTCCAATGCAACAGTTCTCTCTTTTGCAAAAAAACGCACAGATGCTTTGCTCAATTGCCTCAGGGCAAAGCCGACAAGGAGCCTGAGCGGCATTGCGGTTGTGGCAATAATGGCGAGGCCCTATAAATGCCCTGGCAAATGCATCTACTGTCCGGGCAGCCTTTTGCCCGGCGAGCAAACGCCGAAAAGCTATACCGGCATGGAGCCGGCTACAATGAGGGCCCTGAGTTCCGGCTTCAGCCCGAAAAAGCAGGTCGAATCAAGGCTTGCGCAGCTCAATGAGGGCGGGCACAGCACTGAAAAGGTTGAGCTCATTGTAATGGGCGGCACTTTCTTAAGCCAGCCAAGGACTTATCAGGAGGGCTTCATGCTTTCCTCAATCAATGCAATTTGCGGCTCAAGGGCAAAAAGCATTGAGAAAGCGAGAATGGCAGCTGAGAAAAGTTCCACAAGGATTGCCGGAATTACTTTTGAAACAAGGCCTGACTTTTGCGGAAAGCCGGAGATAAATCGCATGCTGCGCTTTGGCGGAACACGCTGTGAGCTTGGCGTTCAGACAATCTATGACAGGGTTTACAGGGAGATAAACAGGGGGCATTCAATTGCAGATGTTGTCAATGCAACGGCCTTGCTGAAGGATTCGTGCTTCAAGGTGGCCTACCATTACATGCCTGGTCTGCCCTCGGTTTCTTTTGCCGAGGACAAGAAAGCTTTGAAACAGCTTTTCACAAACCCTGATTTCAGGCCCGACAACCTGAAGATATACCCCTGCCTTGTGATTGAGGGCACAGAGCTTTACAGGCGGTGGAAGCTCGGTGCCTATGAGCCTTTTTCAACTGAAAAAGCTGTTAAGCTTCTTTCTTATGCCAAGGGCATTGTGCCAAGATGGGTGAGGATTATGCGCATTCAGCGCGACATTCCTGCGCAATTGATTGCCGCAGGCGTGAAGAAAAGCAACCTGAGGCAGATTGTCCAGGACGAAATGCATGCTGCAGGCAAAAAATGCAATTGCATAAGGTGCAGGGAAGCAGGCCTGTTGTCTGCGGAAAAAAACAGGCTGCCTGACGTTGGCAATGCAAAAATGTTTGTTGAGGAGTATGAAGCGAGCTTTGGCAGGGAATTTTTCATTTCTTTGGAGGACAGGAAAAGGGAGTGCCTTTTCGGCTTTGCAAGGATGCGCATTCCCAATGCGCCTTTCAGGAAGGAGCTTCAGGGCAATGCCGCGCTTGTGAGGGAGTTGCGCGTGTTCGGCCTGCCTTTGCCTTTGCATGAAAGAAAAGAGCATGCATTGCAGCACAGGGGCCTTGGCACTAAGCTTCTGATGAAAGCCGAGCTACTTGCCTTGCAGGGTTTTGGCTCAAAGAAACTTGTTGTCATAAGTGGTCTTGGCGTAAGGCCCTATTATTATTCCTTGGGCTTCAAATCAGACGGCTGCTTTGTATCAAAAGCAATTTAAAGCAGCTTGGCGTATTTTTTACGCATGAAGCCTGAAGACGAGTTGGTTCTTTTCCTTGAGAAAAACCCGGGTTTTTTTGGGCTGTGCAAGGATGCCCTTGCAATGCATATTCTTGAAAAATTGGGCTCCGGCTCTAAAAGCATTGCAGTCCTGAAGAAAAGTTTTCCGAATGAGCGTGACAGGGCGCTTAGGCTTGCCCTGAAGAAGCTTGTTGAGGCAAAGGCGGCTGTTGCGGTAAGGCTGGAAACAATGGACTTTTATGCCATAACCCCGGATTGCGGAAAAGAGTTGCTTTGCCTTTATAAAAAGACAGGCGGATTTTTTATTGCAAAATAGCCCTGTTTTAAAAGCTTTTTCCAGCCACCAATATATACTATATATTGTTTTAAGGGGCTTGAAATGACTAAGGCGCTTTTGGCTGTTTTGGGAATAGGAAAGGGCACATGGGGGCATATTGCAAGGCTTATCGGCGAGGAAGCATGGGACAAAATCCTGATTGTCGGCAATGACTGGGGCAAGGAGAATTTTGCGCCTGGCAAAGAGGTTGACTGGATTATTGTGAACAACAGGGCTGGCTTCAATATCCTTAAGGACACCATAAAGGAAAAGCTTCCCGGCACGGACGAAATATGCGTTTCTTTGATCAGCGGTTCAGGAAAAGAGCACATTGCCCTGCTTGCCGCGCTAAGGGAATCCAAGAGGGACTTCAAGCTTGTCATCCTGACGGGCGAAGGCACCAAATACTTTTAACCGTGTTGCTCATTGCCCTTATTATAGCGAATGACATCAATAATTGAACATTTATTGCTCATTCGCTATAAGTAAAAGACAATTTATTGTTCAAAAAATTGGTCTTTTACTATAAAATCCGGAGGCAGTTTTAGCTTGTTTGAAATCTTTTTGCTCGGCCTTTCAATAGCATTGTTCCTTGCCCTGATTTTCCTGATCAAGATGGTTTTTTCCCTAAGGCATGCTTTGGAGGATTTGCGTTTCAGGAAAAACAGCCAGTCGGTAAAATACGGCCAGCTTACAGAACAGTTCATTCCGTTCATCGACTCTTTTCCGTTTGATCCGCAGCAATTCAGGTTCATTGGCAATCCCATTGACGGCGTTCTCTTTGACGACAACGCAATAGTGTTCTGCGAGTTCAAGACTGCTTCGAGCGCGCTGAGCCAGAGGCAAAGGCGGATAAAACAGCTTGTGGAAGAAAAAAAGGTAAAATGGCTGGAGTTCAGGATTGACTAACGTTTTTTTTTTGCAGGCAACCAAGCTTGAATTTTGGGAAATTTATATGGTCCTTTCCCTTTTTCCCTTCGGGTCTTTCACAAAATCCTGGAGCGCCTTGCAGAACAATTTTTTTCCGCATTCGGTGGGATATTCCCCAGTAAGGCATGCCATGCAAAGCCCGCCGCTTTCTTCAGGCAGGCGTATGGCTTTCTTCAGCCCCTCAATGTTCTGGTAGACAAGGCTGTCCAGCCCCATTTCTTTGCCGATTTTTTCAATCGCCTTCTCTGAAGCATCAATGCCCTGGGTTTGAACCTCATCAAGCGTCATGTGCCTTGGGGCAGTGAGCTCGTGCAGGGTTGACATGTCCGTGCCGTAAAAGCACGGATATTTTATGGGTGGGCAGCTTACCCTCATGTGAACTTCCTTTGGCTTTCCCCTTTTCCTGAGCATTTCAATGAATGCTTTGCCTGTCGTGCCCCGCACAATGCTGTCGTCAACAAGTATCACCTTTTTGCCCTCTACAACTGACCGGTTCACATTGTATTTTTCCCTTGCGATTTCAGCCCTGTTTTCCCCTTCAATGAATGTCCTTCCCACATACCTATTCCTGATAAGCCCTTCCATTGAAGGAAGACCAACGCTGTTTGCAAAGCCTGATGCGGCAGGCGTTGCAGTGTCAGGCACTGCCACAATGACATAATCCGAGTTGAGCTCAAGCGGCTCGCGTTTTGCAAGCAGTTCGCCAAGTCTCCACCTTGCTTCGTAAACGCTCACACCGTCGATTACTGAGGCCGGGTTTGCAAAATACACCCATTCAAACATGCAGTGCGCAGTCTGCCTTTTTTTTGCAAACCTTTTCACTTCAACAGAATCGTTTTCAACTATCACCATTTCGCCGGGCTTTATGTCCATTATGTTTTCGGGCTCGCTTGCCATGAGGGCGCAGCTTTCGCTTGCCGCATAAAGAAAGTTATCCTGCCGGCTGTAGCACAAGGGCCTTACGCCCACAGGGTCCCTTGCCACCACAATGTTTCCTTCGGCGTTTATGAAAGAAATGTTGTATGCCCCGTCGAATGTTTCTCCAAGGCCGGCGAACGCGTCCACAAAATCTGTCTTTGTGTCGCCGGCAAAAGCCTTTGAGATGTAATGCATTACAAGTTCCGTATCGGTGTCTCTTACAAGATGGTAGCTTGAGCGCATCAGTTCCTGCTTCAAATCAGAATAGTTTGCAATATGGCCGTTGAATGCAAAGCTGAACCATTTCCACAATATTCCATGGTGCCTTTCAAACGGCTGCGCGTTGCCCTCGCTGTCAGAGCCGCTTGTGGCATACCTCACATGCCCAATGCCCCCTGTGCCGGCATACCTTTCAAGAATGGATTTGTTTTTTCCCGTGTGATGGCTCCTGAAAACCTTGCTCACCATTCCAAGTTCCTTGTGGGTGTCAATAAGCTGCATTCTTTCGCCATTGTATGTCGTGATGCCGGCGCTGTTCTGCCCCCTGTGCTGCTGCTGCAAAAGCATCTTGTATAAGTAGTATGCTGCACTGTCCAAAGGCTGGTTTTTCATGCCCTTTGGCAGTGAAACAGCTGCAATTCCGCATTCTTCCCTTTTTTCTTCCATAAAAGCACGCCTATTGGAAAATGGCTGCGATAGTATTAAAGCCTTTTTCTGCGGAAAAAGCCTTGGGAAAACTGCGCTTCGCGCAAAGCCTTTTTTGCCACAGCAAAAAAGCCTTGGGAAAAAGCCGCCTGTTGGCGGAAGCCTTTTTTCCTGCACCCTGTTGGGTGCAAGCGGGAAAAAAGCCTTGGGAAAGAAAGCATTTTTCTTTTAAATGATTTTTTTCTGTTTTTCAGCAATCGGGGAAATGCCGTCCCAACAGTAAAGGCAAAGTTCTTCTTTTTTCTTTCCAATGGCTTTCACCAGGTCCTCAAGGCTGTTGTATTCAAGGCTGTCAGCCCCTAGGTGCCTGCATATTTCTTCAACAGGCATCCTTCTTGCGATTAGCTCTTCATATTTTCTTGTTGAAATGCCGTACTTGCAGGGGTACATGAGAGGAGGAACGGCTATCCTTACATGGACCTCTTTTGCGCCAGCCTTCTTCAATTCCCGTACCTTTTCCCTTATTTGCGTGCCCCTTACAATGCTGTCGTCGCACAGCACAATTCTTTTGCCTTTAACAGCATCCCTGATAACGCTGAGCTTTTTTCTCGCCATGCTGTCCCTTTCGTCCTGCGTTGCCTGCGTGTAGCTCCTGTCCCCATACCTGTCAATCATAAAAACGCTTTTGAGCGGAACCTTGCTTTCCGCGTGATACCCCTCGGCGTGCCCTATTCCGCTGTTTGGAACAGGCGCAACAATGTCAGCCTTGAACTTGCCCTTGTCCCTTTTTGCAAGCATTGCGCCCATGTTGTTTCTCGCCCTGTCAACAGGCATTCCGTCTATTATCGAGTCAACGCTTGCGGTGTAGGCCCATTCAAACGCGCAGTGCGCTTTGCGCCCGCTTTCAAAAAGGTCCAGGGTAGCAAAGCCTTTTTCGCTTATTTTGACAACCTCGCCAGGCTTAACATCGCGCTCTATTTCAAAGCCAAGGTTCTGCAATGCCCTGCTTTCCGACGAAACCGCGTATTCCCTGTTGTTTTTCCCAAGCACCATGGGCTTGAATCCGCAGGCATCCCTTGCCGCAATGATGCCTTCGGGCGTGAGAATAAGCAGGCTGTAGCTTCCGTCAACCCTTTTTCTTATTGAGGCAAGGCCCCCAAGGAAGCTGTCTTCCCTGGCAATGAGCTTTGCAAGCAGCTCAACCTGCGAGTCAAGCCAGAAGCTGTGGCCCTGCCTTTTAAGTAATTCAATGAGCTCTGCCGCATTGCCTATGTTTCCGTTGAAGCAGATTGCAAAATCACCGAGCCTGCTGCGCAGTGTCATCGGCTGCCTGTCCCTTAGGCTCACATGGCCTATCCCAAAGTTTCCTTTGAGCTGTTCAAAATCTTCCCTTGTGAAGGTCGGGTCAACAAGGCCCTTGTGGCTTTGGATAAAAACCCCTTTTCCATCGCTTGTGGCAATGCCGCAGTACTGCTGGCCCCTATGCTGCAGGAAATGCAAAGCCCCATGAATCTTTTTGGCGCATTCGCCATTGCCCCAAAGCCCGAAAACCCCGCAGTTTTCCTCAATCTCGCCCAAAAAGCCCACCATTAGGAAAATAGCCCGAATAACCTTAAAAATAATTCACTTTGCCTTGAAGCCTTTCTTTTGCCTGCGAAGCGTTTTTCGCCAGCCTTTTTTAAAAAGGCTTTCACTTGATTCTGTAGCGGAGCAATGCGGCAACGCCGCCAAGGCCGCCAAGCTGTTTTCCCGCTTCGTGCTCCCCGTTTACCAAATGGACTTCTGCGCCCATTTTTTCGGCTTCCTGCATGATTTTTTCGGATTCTCCCCTGTTTTCAAGGAAAAAGGCGTCTGAAACAAGCAATTGTTTTACCGCGCCTGCCTCAACCGCCTGCTGCACTTCCTTCAAGCCGTATTCCGCAAGCCCTGTGCCTTTTCCAAGTTCGGCAAGGATTCCTTCCACAAGCTTTGTTTCTTTCACAAGCTGCATTTCCTGCACAATCTTTTCAAGGGCATTGCCTTTAAGCAGCTCCTGCAGGCCTGTTTTGCCAACGCTGTTTGTTGAGGCAAAAAAAAGCTGCATTCCCTTCTTTTCCTTTTCCTCCATGTATTTCTGGAATTCTTCTTTTGCAAAGCCCGGCCCTGCAACAACAACCTTTTCCGGCTTTATTTCAAGCAGCTTTTCAAATACTTCGGAAAAATACTTTGCCTTCACGTCCTCTCCCTTGAACTGCTTTCCTGACCTGCCGCTTCTCACATTGCCTTTTTCTTCAAGCTCAAACTCGTGCATTATGGCAAAGCTTGCCTGCTCGTCATCCAGGACCAAAAGCAAGACCCTGCCCTTTTTTGTGGCCTCGGCAGCCTTTAGCAGTCTTTCAGCCTGGAATTTTTTCAGCGCCTGCTTCTTTACCTTTATTTCGGTGCCAGGCGCTATTTCAATGGACTGCTGTGCGCCGATTTCAAGCAGTTCGGCAGGCGTCCCGTCCACTATTGCGCCTGAAACGCGGAGCTGGCCGAGAAAGCGGTGGAATTCAAGGCTGTCAACGTCAAGCGTCACAAAGATTTTTATCCTTTGGGCCTTTTCGCCCTCAACCCTTGGCTTTATTTTCCTGTCGGCAATGCCCGAGACAAGGTCGTGCTTTTCTATCACCCTCTCCAAATGCCACAGGTCGTCCTCTGTTTCAGGCACAAGATGCAAAAAGTTTTCCTTCCAGTCAATCTTAAGTATGCGCATTCAAACACCTTCAGGTATAGTAATAATTTCCCTGTTTTTTTTGCTCCCTGTCCAGCACGCTGTCAAGCTTGTTTATCCTCGGTCTTCCGTTTTTTTCCCTGCGCAGCGTTATGCCGAGGCTTTTCAGCAATGCGTTCATTCCTTCTTCCATTTCCACTGGACTGTTTGCAATTCCCTGTTTTGAGGGAACGCCGTCAAAGAACATCACCCTGTTTGCAAGGTAATCCAGGAAAACAAGGTCGTGGTCTATTATAAGCGCGGATGCGTTGCGCGTGTTCACAATGCTCCTTATTGCCTTTGTTGCCTTGAGCCTTTGTTCAATGTCAAGGTGCGCAGAGGGCTCGTCCATGAGGATTATGTCCGCTTTCTGCGAAAGGCATCCCGCAATCGCAACCCTTTGCAGTTCTCCGCCTGACAATGTTTCGAGTTTTTTTTCAAGCAGGTGCTCAAGCTCAAGCGGCTGCAGGGTTTCGGTCTTGAAAAGCGAGGTGCCTATCTCAGCGCCTTTTTCCCTGAGGAATTCGTCAACTGTTTTTCCCTTTTCCGGCACAAGCTGCTGTGGTTTGTAGGCTATTTTCAGCTTCAGGTCAAACTTTCCCTTGTCTGTTTCAAGCAGGCCGGCAATTATTTTCGCAAAGGTTGTTTTTCCGGTTGCATTCTGGCCCAGTATTCCTATTACCTCATCCCTGTTCAATGCCCCTTCCTTCACTTCCAGCCTGAATTTTCCAAGCGTTTTTGTGAAGGCAGGCCATTGCGTCAGGATGTTTTCCTTTTTCTTTTTATCACTTGTTTTTGTGGGAAACTCTATTGCGTAGTCCCTGAACCTGTAATTTTCCTCTTTGGAAAAGCCCTCTATGTAATCGTTTATTCCTGCCTTGGTTGTTTTCACCTGGCTCACAACGCCAAAGCAGGCGGGCTTTCCGTACATCAGGTGCACGAAGTCACTCAAATAATCAAGCACTATCAGGTCATGCTCCACAACCATTACAGGGAAGCCTTTTTCCGCAATGCCCCTTATGAATTTCGCAACATTTATCCTTTGGCTTATGTCAAGGTATGATGTCGGCTCGTCAAAAAAGAAAAGGTCTGCTTGCTTCATTGCCGTTGCGGCAACCGCGACTTTTTGCAGTTCCCCGCCTGAAAGGTTTGCAAGGCTGTTTTCAAGGATTTCCCCTATTCCAAGCCCTTTCACAACCTCATCAAAGGCATTTTTTTCATCTGCCTCGTGCAACAACTGTGCCACGCTTTTCCCGCCCTTGATTACGGTTGGCAAGGCATCGATGTCCTGCGGCTTGACAGCAACCCTTGCTTTTCCAATTGAAACCTTTTCAAAGAAAGCCTGCGCTTCCTTTCCCCTGAAATATTGTATGACTTTTTCCCAGCTTGGCTTTTCTTCAATTTTGCCGAGGTTTGGGACAAGCTTTCCCGACAAAATCTTCAGGGCTGTTGTCTTTCCCAGGCCGTTTCTTCCCACAAGGCCCACAACGCTTTTTTCTTTTGGCAGCGGGAGCCTGTGCAGCCTGAACATGTTTTTGCCGTATTCGTGGATTGGGGCATCAAGCTGCATTGAAAGGTTTATGACGCTTATTGCCCCAAAAGGGCACTTGGTCTGGCAGATGAGGCAGCCTATGCAAAGCTCCTCGCTTATGGTGGGCTTTTCTTCGGCCTCGTGCAAAATGCACTGTTTTCCTGCACGGTTCACCGGGCACACGCTTTCGCAGTACCAATTGCCGCACTTTTTGGGATTGCACCTGTCATAATCTATTACAGCAATCCTCTGCCTTGACTCTGTTTTCATGGTAAAATAAGTTTGGAAAGGAAAGTTAATAAAACGCTTTTTGTGGCGTTAGGGGCTGAATGTTGCTGTTTGGTGGACTTCTTCGTATGGCGTGTCATCGGTGTTATTCACTATTACCGTGCACTGGTTTCCTGCCGTTATGCTGGTTTGGACCTGCTTTTTGAATTCAACTGTTTTTACGCAAGATGTCTTGAGGTTTTCGCCGGAGTCCTTTTCGCATGCGAGTTGCAGCGAAACCGTTATGTCCGCCGGATTGCCTGCGCCATTTGCTGAAAGCACAGAAAAGCTGCACCCTGGGAATGCCTGCTGTTTAACTGTTGTGAGGTATGCCTCTATTTTTCCGGATGCCTGGGCTGCATCATAGCCGCAGCTTGTCGTTGTGTAGCTTGCGTCCGCAAGCGCGTCAGCCACTGCCTTGCCAGCAACAAACTGGGCGTTCTGCGCTTCCCATTTGAGGTCAAGGATTGCCTTTGTCTGGCCTTCGGTTTCCTGTGCCCTTGCGCTGGAAATGCTGTTGAATGAAATCGCGGCAATGACTGCTATTGCCGCCAAGGCAATTGCCCCGACATAAAGCCCTGCTTTTTTGTTCATGCTTCCTCACAAAAAACTTTTTTTTGCGGCTGGGCCTGCGCCCCAAGCCCGTTGTTTGGGTCAAGGCTGTAGTAAATGACACATTTTCCAAACATTGACGTCCCCTCTATGCTTGTATTGCTTCCCGTTGTTCCTTTGTAGAACGATGTTATTGCCTCATCCCTTGCCCTGTCATTCAGGTTTTCAAACACCTTGCTTTCGCTGTTGCCTGCCTGCATTGGAATCATCGCAAGCAAAACAATCACGGCAATGAGCGCAAGGATTGCATCTGTAGTGAAAATTATGCCTTTTTTCATGCCTTCCACGCCCTTACTTTCAAGTCAACAGTGCTTCCACTCATGTTGTTTATGAAAACTGTCCTGACTGTTTCATAGTAATCATTCGAGCCCTGGTTTCCGTTCAAAAGAGGGTTTATTCCTGTTGCCGTAATGCTGTAGCCGTAGCCTGCATCTTCAAGGAATCCTGTTATTTTGGAAAAGTCTGCCGTTGCATCAACGCAGTTCATCAAATGCCCGCCTCCGCCATTGCTGCATGTCGTTTCATTGCTTGCCGCAATCAAATCCGCGGCTGTTTCCGCAACATTCCAAAGTTCGCCCTGGATTCTGGTTTCCTTGGCGTTGTAGGCGCTGACCTCTGCAGTCTGAATGACGAGGCCTATGGCTGCCATCACAACAGCCATTGAAATCAGGAAATCCAGCGAGAAAATCTGCCCTTTTTGCATCTTATCAGCTCTTTGTTATTTGAATGCTGCCTCCGCATTCCGCACTTGTTGGGAGAATACTCATGCCCACAGGGTTCACAAAATGCTTTGCCACGCTCACATTTTCACTTAGCCCTGTTTCCGTGTCAATTATGTCGTAAGAAAGGTCGATTGTGTTGTTGTCTGTGTTTATGATTATTGTGCACGGTTGCGGCACTGCTTCCCCTGCTATGAGAAGCCCAGGAATGTCAAATTCAATGCTTGCGCTGTCCGCCTCGTTTAGCAGTGCTGAGTAAGAAATCACTGCCCCCAGGCTGTTTCCTATGCCGTCAAGCTGCTGCCTTGCGCTTGCCTGTGCCTGCGTTTGTGAAATCTGGCCGCTCACCGCAAGTATTGCGCCGGTTGCAATCAGCGCAACTGTTATTGCGAGAAGGAAATCAAGCGAAATTTGGCCGCGCATTTCAATTAATTAGGCGCTTAGTTGTATTTAACTTTGTCGCAAAGCCTTTCTTTCTGAAGAAAGAAAGCCTTGGGAAAAGAAAACTTTTTTTTTTGCCTGTGAAGCGTTTTTCGCCAGCGTTTTTCGCAAGCCTTTTTTGGAAAAAGGCTTTTTTCGCCAGCCCCAAGCAAAGCATGGCTTTGCGGGCCTCGTACCCTGCAGGGCACTCGGTTTTGCCAAAAGGCTGTTGGGAAAAGAAAACTTAATTCGGGAAAAAATAAAGAATCCTTTTTGCCGTTAGGCTAAAAGGCTTAAAATTGCATTGGCAATTTTGTTTTTCCCAAGGCTTTTTCTGAACCTATAAGGTTCAGAAACCGTAAGAGATGCTAAAGCATCTCTAAGGTTT
Organism: archaeon; assembly: GCA_041645325.1. GTDB lineage: Archaea > Iainarchaeota > Iainarchaeia > Iainarchaeales > JAFCCL01. Next base: position 294 of record JBAZQI010000021.1, on the reverse strand, counting down.
TGCATCAGCAAAAAAGGCTTTTGCCGAAGGCATTTTTCCCAAGGCTTTTTTGCGGAAGCAAAAAAGGCTTTTTCCTGTCATTTCCTTTGGTTTTTTTATGCCCATTATGCCCAGGATTGTGGGGGCAACATTCTTTTGGCCGCCGTTCTCAAGCCTTGCCTTTTGCAGTTTTGGGTCGTTTGAAACAAGGATGAAGTTCACCTGGTTTGTGGAATGCGCCGGCTTTGGCTTTCCGTCAGGGTATAGCTTCTCTTCCGCGCTTCCGTGGTCTGCGGTAATGATAACCGTGTAATC
>JBAZQI010000020.1:0-19188 GCA_041645325.1 archaeon | reverse complement strand
CCGCCGTTCTCAAGCCGTGCCTTTTGCAATTTTGGGTCGTTTGAAACAAGGATGAAGTTCACCTGGTTTGTGGAATGCGCCGGCTTTGGCTTTCCGTCAGGGTATAGCTTCTCTTCCGCGCTTCCGTGGTCTGCGGTAATGATAACCGTGTAATCGTTTTCAAGCGCTGCGTTCACCACTCTGCCTGTGCATTCGTCAACAACCTCAACGCATTTTATTATCGCTTCTTTTACCGCGCTGTGGCCCACAAGGTCGCAGTTTGCAAAGTTTATGAGGATAAAGGCAAACTTTTTCTTTTCAATTTCCTTCACGGCCCTGTCTTCAATCTCGTATGCCGACATTTCCGGCTTTTGGTCGTATGAGGGAACTTTTGGCGAGGGCACAAGAATTCTTTCCTCGCCTTTTGCCGGCTTTTCTATCTGCGAGTTGAAGAAGAATGTCACATGGCCATATTTTTCGGTTTCCGCAAGGCGCAGCTGCTTGAGCCCTTGTTTGCTTAGTACCTGCCCTATGTTGTTTTCAACCTTGTCTTCCGTGAACGCAAAGGGGCATTTGAATGTCTTGTCATATGCAGCCATTGTCGTGAACAGTATTTTTGGCTGCCTTTCCCTTTCAAATTCCTTGAATTCCTTTGAAATGAACGCTTTTGTGAGCTGCCTTGGCCTGTCTGTCCTGAAGTTGAAGAATATTACGCTGTCGTTGTCTTTGATTGGCTCAAAGGGCTCTATTGCAGTGGGCTGTATGTAATAGTCTGTCTTGTCGCCCCTTTTGTATGCGTTTTCAACCGCTTCAAAAGCATTTTTCGCCTTGAATCCCTTGCCAAGCGTGAGCAGGTCGTATGCCTGCTTTGTCCTGTCCCAGTTGCTGTCCCTGTCCATGGCATAGTACCTTCCGCAGACAGAATCTATCCTGCCAATGCCCAGCTCTTTTGCCCTTTTTTCTATTTCCAGAACATATTTTTCCGCGCTTTTTTCAGGGACATCGCGCCCGTCGGAAATGAAGTGAATCTGCACTTTTTGCAGGCCTTTTTGCCTTGCCATTTCAAGCAGTGCAATTAAATGCCCTGTGTGCGAATGAACGCCCTCATCACTGCACATTCCAAGCAGGTGCAGCGTGGAATTTTTTTTCTTTGCGTATTCCATGGCTTTCAGCAGTGCCTTGTTTTTGAAGAATTCCCCGCCTTTTACCGCCCTGTTTATTTTTTCGTACATTTGCCACACTATTCTGCCTGCGCCAATGTGCAAATGCCCCACTTCGCTGTTGCCCTGGCTTCCTTCAGGCAGCCCGACGGCAGTTCCCGATGCATCATTCCGGCAGTGCGGATATTTTTTTATGAATGCGTCAAAATTTGGGGTGTTTGCCTGGCTGATGCAGTTTCCCGGCCCCGGCGGCGCAATGCCCCAGCCGTCCTGCACAATAAGCACAACTTTTCTCATTCAATTACCTCTATTTTTGTTTCACTGCCGTTTGCCTTGAAGGCCCTGACACTGTTGAAATTAAATGGCGCTGCAATTATTAAATGTATTTCCCCCATTTCCCTGAAGGCGTGCAAGTCTGCCCTTGAGGGCATTGCATATGGCCCGGGATGGGAATGCACGCTTCCCTTCACATTGCGGTCATAGGGCGCAAGGTCAATCCTGATGCTGCTGAAATCCTTTCCATATGTTGCGGGCAGCAGGACAAATTCGTCTATTATTTTTCCCTTGGTGCTTGAAAGCAATGCAATGAACTCGTCAGGATAGGTGTTCTTTGCCGCCAAAAGCAATGCTTCAAGCGTCGCCTTTTTTATTGCAGCCATGGAATTATTTTCCCCCCAAACCCATTTAAACAAGCACAGTGTAGCGCAGTATTGCAGGCAACATGAGAAAAGCCATGGCATTTGACCTTTTTATTCCTGTGTTCACGGAAACAAGGCCTATTGCAGCGGCAATCCCGTAGAACAGCAGGCCAAGCCATCCGGAAAAGCAAAACACAAGCAGGGTCACAAAGGCAAGCACTGCGGCGTTCATTTTCCTGTAATCAATGACTTGCACGAGCCTCATTGTTTTTCCCGCAATCAGGTCTGTTGCGATTGCCCCAAAGCCCATTCCCAGGAGGCATGCCCCTGCAACAGCCAAAAGCTCGGGAAAGCCGAATGCCCCGAGCTGTGCAATGGCCGCCGCGCTTCCAGTCCTTGCCTTTCCCAGGGAGAACAGCACAAAGAACGAGAGAATCATTGTTGCTGTGTTCACGCCTCCGAGCAGGACAAGGTAGTCTTTTGCGCTTATTTTTCCCACTGCCTTTCTTGCAATGAAGGCAGCCTGGCTTGAACCAACGCCCGGAAAAAGCGAGACAATGCAGGCTCCGGCAATGGCAAGCCCTGTGTTTTTTGCAACAACCGTTTTTTCCACGGCAAAGCCCGAATTTTCCTGTTTTTTCACCCCTGCCTTTCTCATTACGCTGTCAGCCAGGGCGCTTGCGCCAAAAAATCCTGTCGCAAGGCAGAACAATGGCTCCCTCAGCGGCAGGTTTCCTTCAAGTGCAATGAAACCAAGCGTGCCGCTCAAAGCCACAACAGCCAATGCCCACATTGCCTTTTTGCCCTGTTCGTCCAAAACCATTGACGCAAGGATTGCGCCGAGAACAAAAGGGATTGAGGCCGTGATCAGGTCTTTTCCTTTTTCAACAAGCAAAAGGAAAACAGGTGATGCGATTATTGCGGCAATTCCGGCAAAAATGCCGCCGGCAATCGTGAGCCTTACAGCCTCAAGGCCTTTTCCCTGCAGCAGCATTGCATGGCCAGGCAGCACTGCCAAAAAGTTGTCCTCATCAGGCGCGCCGAGAAGAATGCTTGGGATAAAGTCAACAAAACAGTGCACAACGCTCATGCTTGCAATCAGCACCATCAATGGCAGGCTGTCAAGGCCCGGAATGCTTAGCGCAATCAGCGCAATCGTGTTCACGTGCAGCCCTGGCGCCATTCCAGTGAGGATGCCGAGAAAGCAGCCTGCTCCTGCAAATAGCACGAGCTCCAGCACCATTACCTCTCCTCTTCTTCAGCCAACCAAGCAAAAAGGGCTTTTGCGTCAGCATTTTTCCCAAGGCTTTTTACCGCTTGCACCCAACAGGGCGTGAGGGAAAAAGGCTTTTTTGCTAAGCAGGCCATTCTTCCACCTTTTCCACTATGATCTCAAGGCTTCCGTTGTATTTTTGCACTTTCCCTTCAATGCCTGCAAAGCCGCCTTTTTTTGGCAATGTGCCCGTTTTTTCGGCGTTGAACAGGACAGCATTGATTTTGCCTGTGCCGTCGTAAAGCTCCATGAAGGCAATGCCTTTTCTCACGCTCATGCTCTCGATTCGAACATTTACCTTCACAAGCACGCCTTCCATTCCCTCGCCTATTTCGGAAATTTTTGCCTGCCTTGCCTCAATGCCCTGCGCAAAGGCAAAAAGAAGCATGGTTCCGGCAACCGCCGCGAGCAGCGCCAGTAAGGCGAGGTTTTCCCTGCATATCATGAAAGAATGCCTTTTAAGGCAGGGTTAAAAAACAGCTTCCTTTTTTCGCTTTTCAACGAACGCTATTGGCATCCGCCCGCAGGGTTCTGTGTTATTGTAATGCCGCCTGGTTCAAAGCCTGTGTTTTCCGCAACAGCATCGCTTATTGTATTTGTGGCCAGAACGTTGTCATTCGGCTCAAGTTCTATGCAAAAGTCCACTGTCGGGTCGCCTATACTGTATTTGATGGCTTTTATGAAATACTGTTCCGGCATTGCATCAATTTGCTGCAGGGTTTCCATTTCGATTATTTCCATTGCGGTTGTGCTATCCATTACGCGGATGTAGTAGCTGAAAACGCTGATGCTCAGCATTATGATTACGCCTGTGATGAGCAGCATTTCAATGCTCATCTGGCCTTTTTTTCCAAAAAGCATTTTCATTGCGGTCAGCTCACCGAAATTCCGCTACTGTCCTTTTCAACAACAGCCTCCTTGAAAATAGGGCCTGTTATGCTGAATTGTGTGCTTGCCCCTGCAACAAGCGGCATGAGAGAAGAGCAGGTGTAGTATTGGGGATTTCCTTGCGGGTCTAAAATAGTTGATGGAATGCAGTTCACTTCGTCAGGGTTTCCGCCGCTGCCTGTGACCCTGACATCATATTTCACTTCATTTGCATCGCCATCGCAGCTTATTTCCGAATTTTCCGGCAGCACAATGCTTACGGTTTTTTTCATGTCGCCGCTTGAGCTTGCGGCCTCGTTGAGCGCGTTCACCATCTTTGTTGCGGACAGCTTTGTGTCCGCAACTCCCTTGACGTCAAACGCCGCTTGCGCGGAATCGGTTGCAATGGGCAACACTGTTGCGCCTATGTATACGAACGCTATTGTCACGATGAGGATGAATTCAACGCTTATCTGCCCTTTTTTATTCAAAGCCAAAACCAAATCACGTCCCCTGTTATGTTCAAGGCAATGTACGCTATGAATACTGCGGGCACAAACGGCGCGCTTTCCTTCACAAGCAGCCTGTCCGGAATCTTTCCTTCTTTTGCAAGCCTTTTGAGCTCGCTTATTTCCTCTTTTGTGAGGCCTGATGCAGCCCTGCTTGAGACAATTTCTTTTCCTTTTGGCCTGAGCGCTTCCATTGCCTTGCCAAACCTATATGTTGCCAACAGGTTAATTAATTTTTTTATTCCGGTTTCTTCGGCAATTTCAATCTTTTTGCCGTTTTTCACTATTGTTTGCCCTGAAATCATGCCCTCTTCAAGTAGTTCAATCGGCACAGGCTTTCTCATCAAAACCTTGGAAAGCGAGTAAAGCTTGAGCAAAAGCCATGTGCCAAGCATCAGGCCTGCGAGCAGCAGGAACTCTTCGGCTGCCTGCTTTGCGCCAAGCCACAGGGCTGCAATGATTGCAATGCCTGCAATGCAAAGCCTTGCTTTTTTTGGCAGCAAAGCCGCAACAAACAGGAGTGGCAGCACAAGCCATAAGGTGATTCCATAAAATGAAAGGATTGCGGCAAAGCCCACTGCAAGCGCCGCAATTTCAAGTATTTCCGCAAGCCTTTTTGAAAAGTCCTTTTTGAATTTTTCCTTTTCTTTCCTGTTTTTCAACAGCCTTGCGCCTGCAAGCGCAGCTCCGTAGGGCAGCATTGCAAACAGGCTGAACATGAACAGGGTGAGGGGAAAAACAGGCAGTGCTATAGGCTGAAGCGCCGGAATTGTTATTATTCCCTGCCTTGCAAGAATTGCCGGGTTTACCGGGTTGAGCGCGGCAAGCCCTGTAAACAGTTTCACATCTCCGCCTGCCCAGACCCCTGCCTTGTACAATGCATATGACGCGAAAAATGTGCAAATTGTTGCCGCAACAGACCCGCCCAGTATTGTCCAGTCCTGCGCAAGAAAAGCCCATATGGCATAGCCCGCTATTCCAAGGCAAAGCATTCCATAAGTTACCCGATTGCTTACAACCCTTTCCTTGAAATCCGTGTATGTGCCATAGGCAAGCCCAAAAAAAGAAATAAGAAAGAAAAAGAGGAAAGGGGTCATTTCAAAGGGCCCCTTCAACTTCTTAGCAGGGATGCTATTGTCTGGTACCTGTACTCAAGGATTTTTCCCTGTGCTGTTTGTGCAACCGCGCTGATGCCGTCAATGAGCATTCCTGCAATCATTGCAAGCAATATGCCGAACAATGCCATCAGCAAATACTCAATTGAAACCTGCGCTTTGCAATCCATGGAAAAACACTTGTTTTTTAGTCTGGTACGCATGACCTATATGCTGTTCGTTGTGCAGCCGTGCATACTGCTGGTGGTACTGGATTTATTGTAGTGCCGTCTGTAAGCTGCGCTCTGCATGCGCCGGCTACGCCTCCAATTGTCTCGGTTACGCAGTCATCGCAGGTAGCCTGTGCCGCGCAAATAGCAGCCGTGCTTGGATTTGGCGTTGTTGTCGGTATTCCGGTTATAAGCGCTATTACTATTGCTGCAACGAGTACCGCGCCTCCTATCAGGAGCAGGTATTCCAGTGCTCCTTGGCCTTTTGTATTCATTTTTTTTGACCTCCTTGAGTTTTCGAATTAAATGTACTTTATTTGTTTTTGCAATTTATAAGCATTGCCTTTAAGGCATTGGCTTGACGCAGTTAAGGCAGCTTTTTTGCTTGTTCATTACCCTGGTACTGTCTGCTGGTTTGCCGCTTCTGTTGCCGCGTTTTTCAGCAGTAAGCCCACAATGCTTGCCAGCACTATTGCGCCGCCTATGAGGATAAGCAGTTCAATGCTTGCCTGTGCTTTTTCTTCTTTCAGGAATGCCATTTTGGTTCACCTATGCCTTTAGCCCCCCAATCATGAGGCCTGAAACGAACAATGCCACGTAATAACATACGAATGCTAGTAGTAAAAGTATTGGGATATATATAAGGCTTTTGCTTATTTTGCCTTCCCTTGTCAGTGCAATCATTGCACCCGAAGCCACAACCTCTATTATGAGGTAAATCTGCATCAGCACGACTATGGCGTCCCTGCTTGCTATTGCCTCCACGAGCTCGAACTTGTTTTTCACAAGCCCTGCGGAGCTTGTAATGAGCATTTCAACGACTGTTGTGCTCATTCCCATTATTGCCGGCGCTACAAAGGAGCCTGCGGCAACTATGAATATCACTTGCAGCATTGTCCCGGAAATCCTTTCCCTGCCTATGCGGTGCATTGCCCTTACATCGTCCGCGATTTCGTCAAGCACATCAGCCAGGCCTGCGCCTGCTTTTATTGCGTCGTTTATTATTGCAACAGTTCTCCTCACAAGCATTGAGTCCACGTTTCTTGCAAAGCCGCTCAGGCTGTTTTCAAGGTTTTCGCCTTCCTCCATTTTTCTCAGAACATCTTCCATTTCCTGGCTCAACGGGCCGTATTCGGCTGTTGAAATTTCCCTCAGCGCGTACTCATATGTGCCTCCTGCCTTGAGCGTGTCCGCAAGCTGTTTCAGGGCGTCTGGCAGCGCCTCTTCTATCGCATTCACCCTTTTCATTGCGAGAAGGTATGGGTATCCCAGGGCAACATCAAGCACAACGAGGAATGTGACAAGCGCGGAAAGCGGTGAAATCGGCAGTTCAAACAGCGTTATGAGCACAAGTACTGCGAGCGCCATGGCAACAGCAATCACTGTTGACGCCATTAACCAGACTTCCGCCGGAATCCTGAATTTTATTGCCTTGAACATTTTTTTGTATTTTTGGAAGAATTGAAATCCCTGCACTTTTTTTTCCACCATCTTTTACACCTTCGGTTGCGCGCTTTTTATGTAAAACAAAAACATTCCGAGAATGAAAGGCATTATGGCGAGGTAGATTGCGGCCATTATCGGGAGGGTGAGGGGCAACATTTCAAAGCTCGGCATGTATGCCTTTATCGGGCTGTTCCTTATGCTGCCGAGTATTGTCACCATCACAGGCATCACGATTGCCGCGAAAATGAATATTACCCCAAAAAAGTTCATCCTTTGGCCGAATTCGCCCACTGAAATCCTGAGGCTGAAGGAAACGTCCTCCGCTATCTGGTTCATGCTTTCGCTCAGGTTTCCGCCTGTTTTCAGCGCCCTCACTATGTGGATGAGCGCGCTTCTCAGCGCCTTGCTTTGCGTTCTCAGGGCAAGGTGCTTGAGGGCTTCCTGCGTGTCAACCCCTTCCTCAACCTCTGTTATCACCCTCGCAAACTCGTCGCTTAATGCCCCGTAATCCGAGCTTGCGATTGCCTGGATTGTCCTGAAGAGGCCTATTCCCGCCCTTATCTCTGTTGACATGTGCCTCAGGGCAAAGGGAAGCTCAAGGCTTACCGCGTTTCCCCTTGCCTGTGCCCTTTGCTTTGGCACAATGAACATCACCACAACGGCGATTGCAAACACGGCGAGTGAAATAAGCACCGTGGCAAAAGCCATTGTGGCGGTCGGAATCTTCAGGTAAATCATTATGGCAGCGGACACGAAGGCTGCCGCAACAAATGCGATTGCAGAAGCCGATACAGTGAGCGCAAGGTATTGCTTGCTGCTGTAGTGCATGTTTGCACTGTAAAGGTAAAACGAAAGCATTTCAAATTCCGGAAACTTGCTTATTGTGGCCGCAACCGGCTTTAGTATTGCGCCGAGCTTTAGGTAAAGCCCTGCGAGGAACTTTATGAGCTTGCTTCTAACTTCCCTGAGCTCTTCAATTGTCTGGATTTCCACCTTTCCGCCTATCCCCTCTGCCACAAGGCCCCTTAGTTCCTTGAGGTTTCCGCTTACTTCCTCGAATTCAACGCCTTCTTTCCTGTATTTTTCACGCATCCTTTTTACTATTTTTTCAACCTGGTCAATGTCTATTTCCAGCTGCTCTTCTTCTGCAGGCTTTGGCTTTTCATTTTTTTCCAAAAGGTCTTTTTTTTGGTTTTCGGTAGCCATTTTAGTTTCCTCTCAAAGTGAATTCCTGCGTGAGCCTTTTAACCTCATCCATTCCCCTCACGCCCTGTTTCTGCAGTTTTTCGAGGAACTGCCGCCTTTCTTTCAGGTTTTCTTCTATTGCCTTGTTGCTAAGGCCTGTGAAGTCCTGCAGTACCTTGATGAATTTTATCGGCATGTTTGTCCTTTCAAGAATGTCCTTTGCCGGGTCCCTCAGGAATATAGTCTGTGTCTGCGCGTGCTTCAGCAGAACGCCGCTTAACTCGGCTATTTCGGTAACGCGCCTGATTGTCCCCTTTCTCCTGTCGTGGATTTTGTGCTCTATTATTATGATGTCAAGGCCGGAGAGCATGACCTCCGGCACATTCATCGGCGGCGATGTAACCCTTACAATCGTTTCCTGCGGGCTGTTCGCGTGGATTGTGCCCAGGCAGCCGTCGTGGCCCGTATTGAGCGCGGTGAACAAGGTGAATGCCTCATCATGCCTTACTTCGCCGACAATTATCCTGTCAGGCCTCATTCTCAGGCTGTTTTTTGTAAGCACATCAAGGGTGAGTTCGCCTTTTCCTTCAAGGCCAGGAGGCCTTGCTTCCAGCCTGATCCAGTGTTTCATTGGCAGGGCAAGTTCTGCGGTGTCTTCGATTGTCACAATGCGCTCAGTGTCCGGAATGAAGGCCGCGAGGCAGTTCAACAAGGTGGTTTTTCCCGAGCCGGTTCCTCCCGAAATGAGAATGTTTGCGGGCTTTGCGCCAAGGCCGTCAACGCAGAGCCAGAGGAAGGCTGCCGCTTCGCTTGACAATGTGCCGTTGTTCATGAGGTCTATTATGGTGTACGGGTCTTTCCTGAATTTCCTGATTGTAAGCGTTGCGCCCTCAACCGAAGCCGGCGGAATGGTTGCGTTTATCCTGCTTCCGTCAGGCATTCTTGCGTCAAGCAACGGTGAGCTTATGTCAACGCGCCTTCCCACGTTCCTCGCAATCCTGTTTATGAGGTCTATTATTTCCTTGTCTGAATAGAATTCTATGTTGGTTGACATCATTTCGTATTTCCTGTGGAAAATGTAAACCGGCTTTTTTGCGCCTATGACCATTATTTCTTCAAGGTTGTCGTCCATCACAAGCGGGTCTATTATGCCATAGCCCACCATTTCCCTTACAACGGTTTCGGCGTAGAAATCAAAGCGCCTTTCCGGAATGTGCAGTTCAGGGCTGTTCCTGAGTATTTCGAGAACGCGCTGCCTGTAAACGTTTCTTCTTTGTTCGATGTCCCTTATTTTGTAAGGCGTTATCTCAATTAGCCTTGTTGCCGCTTCCTTTATGGTGTTGATGACCGCCTTTTCCTGCTTTGTGGGCCTTGCCACAGGCACAACATAATATGGCAGCGGCTTTCCGGGCACCTTGTAAATCCTGACCTCGCCGTATTGCTCAAGCAGCTTTTTTTCTGACGCGGTTTCAAGCTCCTTTTCAACAGTGCTTTTTTTCTTTTCCTCGTCGCCTTCTGTTTCCTCAGGTTCCGGCGGCAGCTCAGGCGCCTTTTCTTCCCCAGGCTGATTTGGCTGCCTCAGCGGCTTTTTGGGCTCTTCTTTTGGTTCCCTTGAAGGCCTTGGCTGAACAATTGCCTCCTGCTGCCCGGCTGGCTCAATCAGCTTTCCTTTTGCCTTTTCTTCAGCCTGCGGCTCGTTCTTTGCCGTTTCTTTTTCCTGCTTCTTGGCTTCTTTTACTTTTTTTATAAGGTCAGCCAGATAATCTTCTTCAGCCATGTCACTAAGAAGAAAGTCATTCTATTATATAAACTTTAATAATTGCCCTTTGCAGACAGGCTTACTTCCTGCCCCTCGCTTCCTTCTGGGCCTTTTCAACAAAATCTTTTGCCTTCATTGCCCCTTCAACCTTTCCATTTCTCAGCCTTACCGCCACACTGCCTTCTTTTTCCTCCCTGTCGCCCACAACAAGGATGTACGGAACCTTTTGCAGCTGTGCGTCCCTGACCTTTGCTGAAACGCTTTCCTGCCTTGCGTCAAGGGAAACGCGCAGCCCTGCTTCTTCCATTTCTTTTGCGGCTTTTTCCGCATAGCTTGCGTGCCTGTCTGCAATCGGAATGAGTGCAACCTGCACAGGCGCAAGCCACAATGGAAACGCGCCGCCGTAATGCTCTATTAGTATTCCGAAAAACCTTTCCAGGCTGCCGTAGATCACCCTGTGAATCATCACAGGCCTGTGCATCTTGTCGTCCTTGCCGACAAAATTCAGGTCAAACTTTTCAGGCATGCTGAAGTCAAGCTGAATGGTGGCGCACTGCCAGGTCCTTCCAAGGCTGTCTTTTATGTGGAAGTCAATCTTCGGGCCGTAGAATGCGCCGTCGCCCTCATTTATCCTGAACTCCATTTTCTTTTTCTGCAAGGCATTCTTCAGGGCATCCTCAGCCTTGTCCCAAACCTGCTTGCTTCCCATTGCGTTTTCCGGCCTTGTGCTAAGTTCAACATTGTATGTGAAGCCAAACACCTTGTAAAAGCGGTCAATCAAATCAATTACGCCGGTTATCTCCTGCTCTACCTGTTCCTCTGTGCAGTAAATGTGCGCATCGTCCTGCGTGAATTTTCTCACCCTGAACAATCCGTTCAGGACGCCGGACAGCTCGTGCCTGTGCACTATGCCGAGCTCCGCAACCCTCAAAGGCAGCTCCCTGTAGCTTCTCCTCCTGGTTTTGTAAATCAGTATGCCGCCAGGGCAATTCATGGGCTTGACGGCAAAATCCTCGCCGTCTATAACCGTAAAGTACATGTTTTCCTTGTAGTGGTCCCAATGCCCTGATTTGAGCCAGAGCTCTTTTTTGAGAATCAGCGGCGTGCTCACTTCAACATAGCCCGCTTTCCTGTGCTCTTCCCTCCAGAAGTCAATGAGCTGGTTCCACACAACCATTCCGTTGGGGTGGATGAAAACGCATCCGGGCGCTTCTGGCTGCATGCTGAACAGGTCAAGCTCTTTCCCGAGCTTCAAATGGTTTCTTTTTTCGGCCTCTTCCCTTGCAAAAATCCATTGCCTTAGCATTTTTTTGTCGGGAAAAGAAATGCCGTAAATCCTTTGGAGCATTTTGTTTTTTTCGCTGCCCTTCCAATATGCCCCGCTCACCCTCAGCAACTTTGCCGCGCCTATCTGCTTTGTGTTCTCAATGTGCGGGCCCTTGCACAAATCAAAGAATTTGCCTGTTTCGTAGACTGTTGCCTTTTCGCCGGGAAGGCCTTTTATGAGTTCAATCTTGTAGGGCTGTTCCTTAAAGAGCTCAAGCGCTTCTTTTTTGCTTTTTTCCTTTTGCACGAATTTTTCGCCGCTTTTTATTATCTCTTCCATTTTTTTCTCTATTTTTTCAAGGTCTTCCGGCTTAAATGGCTGCGCAACGTCAAAATCGTAGTAAAAGCCTTCCTCTATTGCAGGGCCAATAGCAAGCTTTGCATCAGGGTAAAGCTGCTGCACTGCCGCGGCAAGGACATGGCTTGTGCTGTGCCAGAGCCTTTCCCTGTCCTCAGCCTTTTTCCAGTCAATTGCAGCCATAGCAAGAAATAGGCCCTGATATTATTTAAAACAGTAATGATTGCCTTTTCTCGTGGCATATAAAGTTTATGCATTGCCACTTTTTGTGAAGCATTTTTTTCCCAAGCAGCCTTTTAACAAAACCGAGTGCCCTGCAGGGTACGAGGCCCGCAAAGCACTGCTTTGCATGGGGCTGGCGAAAAAAGCCTTTTTCCAAAAAAGGCTTGCGAAAAACGCTGGCGAAAAACGCTTCGCAGGCAAAAAAAAAGTTTTCTTTTCCCAAGGCTTTTCTTGCCAAAGGCATTTTTCGCAAACCTTTCTCAAAGGTTTTTCGCAAAAGAAAAGGCTTTCAGGCGCCTTCCCTGTAAATCTTGATAATCATCACAATGGAGGCAAGCTCAAGCCAAATGCCCAGAATAATCCCGATTATATAAGTCGGGTTAAACATTGAGAATATTCCGACAACGCAGCCAATAAGGCCCATGAGGAAAATTGCCGCCAGGTTTCTCTTATACTTTGCCTTGCCCTCATAATAGCCTTTTTTCACGCATTCCATTGCCGGCTTTTTTTCAAAGACCGCTGTTGGAAACCACAGGAAAAGCAGGGGATTGATGAAAAACATTATTGCTATTAGCAAGGCAAGCACTGCTCCAAGAACCACAAAAACCGGCCCAAGCGCGGTAATAAGCTCCGTTGTGGATTCTGAAGAAATTGCTGCTGTTATCTCATTTCCGGAAATGGCAAGGGCCGAAATAACAAACAGGACTGCGGGAGCCATGACGAGAGCCGCAATCACAAGGCAGATAAGCAGTTTAATGAGGTAAATCGCAACAAGCCTTTTCCATTCTGCAATCGCAAACTTTATGTTTTTCTCTATTGAAATTTTTTTGCCTGAAATGTATTCGTCAACGCTCTTGTAGTAAAAGCCGGAAATTATGGCCGAAGACACAACAATTATGGCCGAAAAAATCAGGATGCCGATTGCAATCAAGGCAATCATTGGCGCAACGGCCGCAGTGCCTGCAGCCGAAAACAATGCACCTGCTATTATGAATGGCACTGAAAGAACAAGGGTTGCAATTATCGCAATTATTCCGAAAACTATTGCCATCAAGGGCGCAATGAAAATGTTCAGGTCAAAGGTTGTCCTAATCGAATCCGAGAAAATGTCAAAAGCGCTTGCGTATCGCCCGCCGTGTTCCACCGGCCTCTTGCTTGCAGCCTTTTTTCTTGCAGCCATATTGCATTCCTTATAATGCCTTTTCCTGAATAAAAAGCTTACCTTTCAGCGGAAACTTGCCACCCAGCTTATTTTATTCATTAATCAGGGCAATATATTAGTGAAATTTATGATTTCTCCTGAGTTGTGCATCAGGTGCAAGGGAAAGCTTTTGTGCGGCCTTAGCTTTTGTTCAATTCTGAAAAACCACGGCATGCAGAGCAGGGTTGTGGCAAACATTTCCGGAACCGAATTTGTGGGAAGCAGCCCTCCAAGCCTTTTTGTGAGCTGGAACAACTATCCAAAAGTGCAGATTGCGCCGCTTTCCCCAACGGAAGTCATGGATTCTGCCCTGTTTGACACGCCTGAAGACTGGTTTGGCCTGTCGCAGGAAGAAATAATTTCTTTCAGGGAACAGCTGCTCAGGAGCAACAGGCGCGTTGATGTTTCAGATGCCGCAAAGCCTGGTTATGAGCTTGCGGAGCTCCAAGAGCTGGTGATGGCAACAAAGCCAACAGCAATAGATGTGAAGCTCAAGAAAAAGCCGGTGCCAAGCCTTTCATTCCACGAGAGCATTGCACCGCATGGGCCAAGCGGCGAGCTTGCCAGCATGAGGTTTGAGGAAAATCCCATTATCCCCAAAAAGATTGACTATGCGGTTTCCGACACGGATTTGAAATCACATGACGCAATTATGAACCTGTACAATGCCGGCTTCAATGTAAGCAGGCTTTACAAGTTATTGAGTGCGGGCACGCTTGGCATTGGAAAAAACCGAAAGCTTGTTCCCACAAGGTGGGCGATTTCTGCCGTTGACTCCAACATTTCAAAAGACCTTATTGAGGAAAAAGTCAAGGGCTTCCAGCAGCTCGGTGAATTCCAGCTTTTCCACTCAAATTACCTTGACAACGATTACTGGGTTCTACTTGTTCCCGGTTCCTGGGCGTTTGAGCAGCTTGAATGCTGGCTTCCGGGCGGAACATGGGCAGTGAATGCAAAAGAAGCCCACATAGTCCAGGACCACGAATTTTATGCAGGGCGAAAAACATATGCCTCGAATGTTGAGGGCGCATATTACAGCGCAAGGCTTGCAGTGGCAGAGCACCTGATTGAAAAAAAGAGGCAGGCCGCGGCCATGGTGTTCAGGGAAATAGGCGGCGGCTACAGTGTTCCTTTGGGCGTCTGGCAAATCAGGGAGAATGTCAGGAATGCATTGAAGCAGAAGCCCCTTGTTTTTTCAGGCCTTTCGCTTGCCCTTGCTTTCCTTTCAAGGAAGCTCAAGGTTCCTGTTTCCAGATATGAAAAGGAAAGCAAATTGCTTGACTTTTTGCGGAACCAGAAAAGGCTTTGCGACTTCTAGTCCAGAATAAAATTTTATAAACAACCCTGCTTTAATGATAATATGCAGCAAAAGCTTTTTTTCAAGAACAGCAGGGGCGACAGGCTTTGCGGAATATTGTCAAGTCCGGCAGGCGGCAGCGGGGCAATTGTGATTTTGTGCCACGGCTTTGCCACAAGCAAGGATGTTGACACCTATACTTGCCTGGAAAGGGCCCTGAATCAAAACGGCGTTTCTACCTTCCGTTTTGACTTCTTTGGCCATGGTGAAAGTGAAGGGAAATTTGAGGATGTCACAATATCTGAAGCTGTTGATGATGTGCTTTGCGCAGTTTCTTTTGTCAGGGAAAAAGGGTTTTCAAAAATTGCCTTGTTTGGCTCAAGCTTTGGAGGAATGGCTGCCCTCCTTGCTGCCCCAAATGTTTCCGGCTTGTTTGCCCTTGCTTTGAAATCGCCTGTCTCAGACCGCTTGGGAAAAATAATTGCTGATGAAGACAAGGTAAGCATTGAGCACTGGAAGAAGAATGGCTTTATCTTGCATGAAAGCAGCGTGATGGGCAAGCCCAGGCTTAACTACTCTTTCTGCAAGGATGCGGAGAATGTCAGCGCTTTTGACGCAGCGAAAAAAATCAGGGTTCCTGTGCTGATTGTCCACGGCGGCATGGACAAAGTTGTTCCTGTGGAGCAGAGCAAAAAGACAGCTTCTCTCATTCCAAATTGCAGGCTTGAAATTGTTCAGGGTGCGGACCACCATTATTCAAAGCCTGGCGATTTTGAAAAAATGCTCGCTCTTGTTTCCAAATTCTTTGCCGAAAACGCTTAGTTAAGAAACAATTCCGATTTTTGGGAATACTTTTAAAAAACAATTCCTGCACTTTTCTCATAATGACTGATTTTGTTCCAAAGAAACTTTTCCTCACAAAGGGCGTTGGCGTGCACAAGGACAGGCTTGCTTCTTTTGAGCTTGCTTTGAGGGATGCCGGCATTGAGAAATGCAATCTTGTTTACGTTTCAAGCATCCTGCCTCCAAATGCGGAGGTAATCAGCAAGGAAAAGGGCATGCAGTTTTTGTCCCCAGGCCAGATTACTTTTTGTGTCATGGCAAGAAGCGAAAGCAATGAGCCGAATAGGCTTGTTTCCGCCGCCATCGGCATTGCCATTCCTAAAGAAAGGAACCACCACGGCTATCTTTCCGAGCACCATACTTTTGGTGAAACCGGCCAGAAAAGCGGCGAATATGCCGAGGACCTTGCGGCAACAATGCTTGCCACCACTTTGGGCGTTGAATTCGACCCAAATAAAGCGTGGGATGAAAGAAAACAAGAGTATATGGCCTCCGGGCACATTTTCAAGACAACAAACATCTGCCAGAGCGCGGAATGCAACAAAGACGGCTTGTGGACAACGGTTATTGCATCGGCAGTATTGCTTTTGGATGAATGCCCGCCGGAGCAGCCAAAAAATGGTTCGCCGGTGCAGGAAGAGCATAAGGGTTTACTCTTAAACCCGTTCAAAAAACCGAACAACGGAATCAATTAAAAACAGTTAAAATTTATTTTATGGTTTTCCCATTCTTTTTCGCAGCATTCCGGCAACGGGTTTTTTTTGCCTGTGTTGTGCCAGCATTCCCAATTCCGTTGCTTCTGCACTGTGCAGGTCTGCTCCGCCTGTTTGCTGCATTCTGAATGCTCTCGCCAGCAATGCCAGGTAGGCTGCTTTTGCTTTGCCATGCCTTGGCGTTTGGGTTTCCAGCCCTTTCACGCCTCTTTTTTTCATGAAAGCGAGCAGAAAAGGCAATGTTACAATGTTAATTGCCTTTCCGTATGAAAAAGCGTGCGGCAGCACTGGCATGCCGCCGGCATTGTTGATTATTTTTGCCGTTGTTTTAATTGTTGGCGAATGAACCGCTTTTGGGAAAATTTTTTTATCCTGTTCAAGGGAACAGCAACAAGCATTTTCTTTGCCCTTCTTTTGTTTGCTGCAAAGCGCTTTTGAACCAAAAAATCAATTATGTTTTCATTGAAAATTGCTCGGCAGCCGGCAAACCGCCTGATTTCTTCAACGCTTACACGAATTCCATTTTTGTTAAGGTGTTCAATTGTTTCCCGCAAAACAGCGTCGTGGTACTGCCTAAGCTGTTGCAGGAACGCTCTTAATTGCGGATTTTTGTGGTCAATGAACAATCCGAGCAATTCAACTTTTTTTGTTTCAAGTTCAATGCCAGGGAATACTGTAACGCCAAGTTTTGTTCCCTCTTCAATTGCCTCGTCTATGCCGTCAACGGAAAAGTGGTCTGTGAGAGCGATGCAATTGTATCCTTTTTGCTTATTTGCCCTTACAACATCTGCCGGAGACAATCGCCCGTCAGAATAGTGCGTGTGATTGTGCCGGTTGTACCTGATTTCTTCCATTTAACCACTTTGTCAAATAACTTTGAGTGCGTTACGTTATAAAAAATCTTGGATTGCTATAATTTTTTATGCTGCCCAAAAATACGGTTGTTGCTGTTTTGCAGGAGTTTGGATTGCGCTTGGTTGATAGGAAGGAGCTTTCTCTTGGCACTGCCAATTTTAATGAAATGGTCGAAACAGACAAGGGTCCTTTTGTGTTGAGGCAGTGGCTTTGTTCCGGGGATGAAAACATTTTGTTTGAATGCAGCATTTTGCAGCATTTGCATGCCAAAGGGTTTCCTGTTCCGAAGCCAATAAAAACTGCTGATGGCAAGGAGTTTGCTTTGCTTTATGGAAAGCACTTTGGTTTGTTCGAATTTTTGGGCGGCAGGAAAGTTGGCCAGTGCAGCCTCAACAGGGAACAGCTTAGGGCGCTTGGCAGAACACTTGCGGAAATGCAGTTAGCCCTAAAGAGCTGCAATCCAAGGGGCAAAAGTTTCTTGAAAGACTCGTTTGATTTCAGTTTTGATTATAGTGTTCTGCGCAATGATTTCCCAAAAATAAGCCCGGCGTTTGGCGAAGCCAAGCTTGAGTTAGGGCAAAAGGTAAAAATGCTTGAGCCGGAGCTGAAAAAATTTGGCGATTGCACGAACATCGGGCCAATTCACAACGATTTCTCCTGCTGGAATTTTAAGTTTACTGGCAACAAAATCAGCGCAATTCTTGACTTTGGGGATGCATGCATTGGAAGCTGGGCAGCAGACTTGGCAGTGCTGTTGTCCGACCAAGCATTGCACCCGCACAAAACGGATTTCAAATCAATAAAAGAAATTTTTTCTGCTTACAGCGGCATAGTTACCTTGTCTGAATCGGAGAAAAGGGCTTTGCCCTTGTTGATGCTGCACAGGGCAGTAAGGATTGCGCTTTTTTTTGCAAACAGTGCGGCAATAAATCCCGCAAAAGAAGAAAAATACCTTTCTTTTTTCAAAAAAAGCGTGCAAAAAGCCAGGCAATTTGAAAAAACAATGCTCCAAATTTCATTTTAGGCGGGCGCAATGTTGCCGCCCTTATTTTTTGAACCGCATGAATTGTGCAAGCATTGCCTCTAGCTGCAGCCTTTCGTGCGCCCCTTCCACTAGCCTGTAGTCGTATTCGCCTATCACGTCAACGAGCGCAATCTTTGCCTTGCTTGCAATTTCCTTTTCATCCGCTTCCATTATTTCCCTGTAAACCTGCCCTATCACGTCTTCTCCTGACATGCCGTGCTCGTACATGAGCTTGTCCAAAAGGCCTCTTGCCTCAAGGAACTTTCCCTCGATTGCAAGCATTATCATTTCCTTGACTTCCTGGGGCTTGGCCCTGCTGCTCACATTGAAAACAGTTTCCTCATCGATTTTTTTGCTTAGTGCGGAGGAAGCCTGCAGTATGTTCACTGCCTTTCTCATGTCACCCATGCTTACATAAACAATTGCCTCAAGCGCTTTGTCCCCTATTTCCAGATTTTCCTTTTCCGCAATTTCCTGTATCCTTTCCTTGACCTCTTTTGCCTGCAACGGCCTGAACCTGAATATTATGCACCTGCTTTGCAGCGGCTCTATAATCCTGCTTGAATAATTGCAGCTCAGGATAAAGCGGCAGGTCTTTGTGTACTTTTCCATTGTGCGCCTCAAAGCATGCTGTGCGTCACTTGTAAGGGCATCCGATTCGTCCAAAAAAATTATCTTGAAATCAGCGGAGAAAGCAAGCGTTCTTGCAAAGTCCTTTATCTGGCCCCTTACTACGTCAATTCCCCTGCTGTCCGATGCATTGAGCTCCAAAAAGTTTCTTGCAAATTCCTGGCCATAAAGCTCTTTTGCAAGCGCCACAGCCGCACTTGTTTTTCCAACGCCTGCAGGGCCTGAAAACATCATGTTCGGGGCATTCCTGCCTTTCACATAGCTTTGCAACCTGCCAATGGCTTCCTTTTGCCCGACAACATCAGCCAAAACAGAGGGCCTGTATTTTTCCACCCAAGGCAACTCGCCAGCCATATAGCTCCAATCCTTTCAGTCATATCATTGCCAGGAAACTTTTGGAAAAAGTTTCATCAAAAAAAGTGGCAATGAATATACTTTATATGCCACAGGAAAACAGTTTTAAACCTATTATCGCTTATTATTTCATACTCTTTGCTGGTGAAAAAAATGGCCGAAGAAAAAGCACAGGTTCTTTCCACAAACAAAGCGCATGAACAAAAGGCGCTTTCCTCGAACAAGCTTGTAATAGCATGCTTTGCCTGCCTGATATCCTACGCCATTCTTTTCGCGCTTTTTTCC
>JBAZQI010000019.1:0-19707 GCA_041645325.1 archaeon | reverse complement strand
GCGGGCTGTAATTATGCGAATGATTCGGATTGCCCTGCTGTTGACACCTGCCAAGCGGATGCGGATTGCAATGACTCCAACAGCCTTACGACAGACACTTGCATTGGCACGCCAAAGCATTGCATTCACGGCCTAAAAAGCTGCGCGGAAATCAGGGGACATGAATGCGCGCCATATGAGGAATGCAGGAGCAGCCTGCTTCCGGTTTCAGATAACAGCGTGTGCTGTGACACAGCTTGCACAAAAACAAAGTCCTGCACAGGCGTTGTCTGCGAGTCTTGGCAGAAATGTGTAAACGGCTTGTGCGTAAAGAAGAGCTGCGCGGAAAGGGAGCTTGTGCTTTGCGCCTCTTCCGAGGCGTGCACAGGCGAAACTTATATTGACGGCTTTGAGGTAAGGTGCTGCATCGGAGAATGCAAGCTCAAGACCTGCAAACAGCGCAATGGCGTTGTATGTGATGCAAACCAGAGCCTTGTTTGTTCAGGTTCAACTGTTGAAGCCCTTGACGAGAACGCCTGCTGTGTTGATAGCTGTTTGACTCCACAATAAGCCTAAAAGTTTCTTTTCCCGTTTCTTTTCCCAAGGCTTTTCTTTTTCAAAGAAAAGGCTTTGCGAAGCAAATTTCCCAAGGCTTTTTTCCGTAAGGAAAAAAGGCTTCTTTCTTTCCCAAGGCTTTCTTTCTTCAGAAAGAAAGGCTTTTTCCCAAGGCTTTTCTTTCGCAAAAGAAAAGGCTTTTTAAAGGTTTCTGCGGCATATTTTTGTAATAAATTGAGTACACTGCGTCTGCTTCGGAGAGAAGTGGATGTAAATGCCAATTCAAGTTTTTGGCGGCCTTTTTTTGGCTTGCTTTCTGATTTGGCTCATAGGTTTTTTTCGGCGGGATGAGCCTTCGCTGGATAGCCTGTTTTGTACTTGTAAGACATGAGTGTGGATATGGATGGTTAAGAGGACAAGGCCGCATGCGGGTTCGCTTGCTTTTTATCCGATGAAGCGGGCTGCGAGGGAAACTCCTAGCTTCCGCTCTTTTCCAGGGGTTGCTGTTAAGGATGGCGAGAAGAGCAGGCCTTTGAATTTTTTGGGTTATAAGGCTGGAATGACCCATGTTCTTGGAAAGGATTTGAATGAAAAGGGTGTTACCGCGGGGCATGAGGTTGCTGTTGCCGTAACTGTTCTTGAGGCTCCGCCTATGAGGGTTTTTGGCGTCAGGGCCATGGGCAAGGCAAAGAAGGGTTTTTATGGAACGGGTCCCTTGATGGATGTTCTTGCCGGCAATGTTGACAAGAACTTGCTTAGGAGAATGCATTCTTTTAAGAGAAAGGGCAAGAGGGCTGCAAAGGCTGGCGGGGAGAAAAAGCCGAATGCTTTTGAGGATTTGGAAAAGGCTGGGGATAAGATTTTGGATGTGAGGCTTTTGTGCCATTCGCAGCCTGGAAAGACAGGCTTTGGCAAGAAGAAGCCTGATGTTTGTGAGGTTGCGTTGTCAGGCAGTGTTGGGCAGCAGCTTGCTTTTGCAAAGGAAAAGCTTGGGCATGAGCTTGCTGTTTCCGAGGTTTTTGGCGAGAAGGATTTTGTTGATGTTAAGGCTGTTTCAAAGGGCAAGGGAATGCAGGGTCCTGTGAAGAGGGCTGGTGTGAAAACTTTGAGGCCTAAGTCCAAGAAGACAAGGGTTGTTGGAAGCATTGGCCCTTGGCATCCCAATACAATTATGTGGCAGGTTGCGAGGCCTGGTCAGCTTGGCTACCAGATAAAGACCGAATATAACAAGAGGGTTTTGAAGGTTGGCGCTTCCAATGCTGTCGGGGTTGTGAATCAGGAAGGCGGTTTCAAGAATTATGGGGCTTTGAAAAGCGATTTTGTTGTTTTGGCAGGCAGTGTTATTGGGCCGAGCAAGCGTGCTATTGGCATGCGTGTTCCGATTAGGCCCAGCCCGCTTGGAAGGTATAATCTTGAGTCTTTGGATTATATTGCCGGAACAGGCGCGGCAGCCGGGGCTGTTGCCGAAGAGGAAGTTAAGGCAGGGCATGTTGTTGAGAAGAAAGAGGAAAAGAAGGGAACCAAGAGTGTTGCCGACGAGATTGCGGCTGCAGCCGGTGGCGGGGAGAAAAGGGAGAAGCCCAAGGGCAATTGAATGGATTGGTTTTTATGAAGGCAAGTGTTCTTTCGTTGGATGGCGTGAAGGTCAGGGAGATAGAGCTTTCAAAGGCTTTTGGCTCAAGTGTTGATGCAGAGCTCATAAAGAGGGCTGTGCTCAGCATTAGGAGCATGGCTGTTCAGCCAAAGGGCACTTATTGGCTTGCCGGAAGGGACAATACTGCGATGTATAGGGGCAGAAGAAGCCTGCCTGCTGGCGACAGGGGCATTAATGTTGAGCATGCAAGGCTGCCCAGGCTTCATAACAGAGGGGGCAGGCTTTCAGGCAGGGTTGCAGGCGTTCCAAGGGCTGTCGGGGGCCCAAAGGCGCATCCGCCGAAGGCAGAGAAGAACACAGGGGAAAGGATTAATAAAAAAGAGAAGAGGGCTGCTTTGGATTCCGCGATTGCGGCAAGCGCAAAGCGTGAGCTTGTTGAGGCAAGGCATGTTGTTGCAAAGGAAATTGAGCTGCCGATTGTTGTTGAGGACAAGTTTGAGCTTGTTGGAAAGACGAAGGAGCTTAAGGGCATTCTTGGGGCCTTGAGGGTTTTGGCGGATGTTGAAAACGCTAAGGAAAAGGTGAGGCGCAGGGCAGGAAAGGGGAAGATGAGGGGCAGGAAGAAAAAGCAGAAGAAGAGCGTTTTGATTGTTACGGGAAAGAATGCGGCTGTTTTTAAGGCCGCGAGGAATTTGCCTGGCGTTGATGTTTGCGTTGCGCGCAATTTGAATGCCGAGCTGCTTGCCCCTGGCTGTTTGCCTGGAAGGCTTGTGATCTGGTCCGAGTCGGCAATAAAGGCGTTGGACAGCAAAGTTTCCGGCAAGCAGGTGGCTAAGGCGAGCGACAGCGAGCCCGTGGCATCGAGCGCCGCAAAGGCGCGAAGATGGCACCCAGACCAGCCGGCTGTGGCGGCTTTGGATGAAAAGCGAGGCGTTGTCAATGCGAGATAGGAAAATTAGGCAAATGCAGGCTAAGAAGCTTGAGGACCATGAGGTTATTTTGTATCCGCTTATTACGGAGAAATCGGTTAATATGATTGAGGCTGAGAACAAGCTTTGCTTTGTTGTGAACAAGAAGGCAACCAAGGCAGAGGTTAAGAGGGTTGTTGAGGAAACTTATGCTATTAAGGTTGATTCTGTAAGGGTTTTGAATGACATGAAGGGCAGGAAGAAGGCGATTGTCAGGGTGAACAAGGCGTTTAAGGCAGATGAGGTTGCGACAAAGCTGGGAGTAATATAATTTTGGGTGTTTGTTTATGGGAAAAAATCTTAGGTCACAGAGAAGGGGCAGGGGCACGCCGACTTTTGAGGCAAAGCATTGGGGCATAAAGGCCACTTACAATGACCTGGATGAGAAGCAGTCGGGCGAGAAGGTTTATGGCCAGGTTCTTGATTTGATTAAGGAAAGCGGAAGGAATGCGATTCTTGCCTTGGTTAAGTTTGAGGACGGCAGCACGAATTATGTGATTGCCGCCGAGGGCATTTCAGTTGGCCAGCAGGTGGAGTTTGGGAAGAAGGCAAGCATTTCAATCGGGAATGTTTTGCCTCTTGAAAGCGTTCCTGAGGGCTGCCCGATATTTAACATTGAGATTATTCCGGGCGACGGGGGCAAGATGGTGAAGGGAACTGGCGTTTATGCTTTGCTTGTGAACAGGGACAAGGATTCGGCTCATGTGAAGATGCCGAGCGGAAAGACAAAGGCGTTCAGCAATTTGTGCAGGGCAACGATTGGCTGCAGCGCCGGTGGCGGCAGGCCGGATAAGCCCAGGCTTAAGGCAGGCGCGAATTTTCATTTTATGGCTGCGAAGAGCAGGCATTATCCTGGATTGAGGGGCGTTTCAATGAATGCCGTTGACCATCCTTTTGGAGGAGGGTCACATCATCCTGGAAAAAGCAAGAGCTCTTCAAGGCATGCGCCTCCAGGAAGGAAGGTTGGAGACATTGCAAGCAAGAGAACAGGGAGAACGAAGAAGAACTGAAGGTGAATGGCAATGGCTTTGAAGAAGGATTTTAGTTTCAGGGGAAAGAACATGGAAGAGCTGAACAAGCTGTCCATTGAGGAGTTTGCAAAGCTTTGCACAAGCAGGGCGAGGAGAAGCCTTTTAAGGGGCTTTGACAGGAATTTGCTTAAGAAGATTGACGAGGCTTTGAAGGGCGACAGCAAGAAGCCTATAAGGACGCACGGCAGGGATGCAATTGTCATTCCAAAGATGGTTGGCCTGACTTTTGCCATACATAAGGGCAATTTGTTTGAAATCGTTGAAATAAAGCCCCCTATGGTCGGCCATTACCTCGGGGAGTTTGCCATGACGAGGAAGAGGCTTATGCATGGAAAGGCCGGAATAGGCGCAACAAGGAGCAGCACTGCAATAAGCGCAAGAAAGTGATGATATGGCTAAAAAGGATTACCAGGCAAAGGTTGGCAATGAAAAGAAGATTGCCAAGGCAATTGCCAAGAACCAGCCTGTTTCAACAAAGTTTGCGACCGAGCTTTGCAGGGAAATGAGGGGCAAAACGCTTTCAAGCGTTGAGGAGAGGCTTGAAAGAATCAGGGACGGGAAGGAATTTTTGCCTTTAAGGCAGTACAACAAGAGGGTTCCGCACAGGAAGGGCGACAGCTCTTCCGGCGTGAAAAGCGGAAGGTTTCCAAGGAATCTTTGCAGTGTTGTGCTCAAGTTGTTGGAGAGCGTGAAGGCGAACGCGGATTTCAAGGGGCTTGATTCGGAAAACCTTTTGATTGTGCATTGCTTTGCAAGCCATGGTTTTGCAAGGGGCGGAATGCAGTCCAAGGGAAAGATTTCCGGAAAAAGGCGCTACAATAAGTCAACGCACATTGAGGTAATTGTCACAGAGGCAAAGTAAGAGGGATATCCTGATGATTGAGAGAACATTTATTGAGCAGGGCATGAAGAAGATTCAGCTTGAGCAGTATATGAAGAAGCAGCTCGACAGGGCTGGCTTTACAGGCCTGCACATTGTCAAGACGCCATTGGTTACAAGAATCGTACTTACTGTTGCAAGGCCCGGCTTGGCGATTGGAAAGGGCGGCCAGAACATAAGGAATATCACAGAGGAGATTGCGACGAAGTTTGGCATTGAAAACCCGCAGATTGAGATTCAGGACATCAAGAATCCGGCTTTGGATGCAAAGGCCACGGTTGACAAGATGGTTGAGCTTTTGGAGCGCGGTTACAGCTGGAAAAGCGTTGTTTTCAGGACGATTCAGGACATAACAGCTGCCGGGGCGCAGGGTGTTGAACTGACGCTCAAGGGAAAGCTCTCGGGAAAGGGCGGAAGGAAAAGAAAGCACAGGGTTGTCCAGGGCTATATGAAAAAGGTCGGCGACCAGGTGAAGCTTGTTGACACCGCAAAGGCCTCGGCTTACCCCAAGGCAGGCGCAATTGGAATCACATTGAGCATAATCGGCCCTGATGTCGTGTTCCCTGACAAGATTGATATTGGCAAATTGATTGATGAAAAGCAGGCAAGGGAAAAGGAGGCTTCTGCCGCTGCGGCAAAGGCTGCGGAAACCCCTGTTGCCGAAGAGGCAAAGATTGAGCCAGGGGAAAAGAAAGGCGCGGAAGCGGGGGAAAAGAAAGGCGAAGAGCACAAGGCAGGCGAGCCTGTTGAAAAGCAGGCGGCTGAGGCTGTAAAGGAAGGCAAAAAAACCAAGGCTGAGGATTCTGGCGTAAAAGAGGAAAAAGAGCATGCGGAAAAAAAGGAAGCCGGAAATGAGCCTGTGAAAAAAGAGCATTCCGAAAATGAGGCGAAGGAAAAGAAGAAGCACGAGCACAGGGAAAAGGCCGGGGAAAGTTTATGAAGATTAAGGAGATACGCGCAATGCCGGTTTCTGAGGCTGAAAAGCAGGTTGCCGAGCTTAGGGCAGAGCTTGCCAAGGAGAGGGCGGTTGCTGCCGGAGGCACAAGGCCTGAGAATCCCGGAAAGATTAGGGGGGTAAGGAAAAGCATTGCAAGGCTTTTGACTGTTATCAATGAGAAGAAAAGGGCCGGCGAAATTTCGGGCGGCAAAAAGGCAGGGGCTGCTGCGAAGCAGGTTTCCCCAGGCTTTTTTTCGGAAGAAAAAAAGGCTGGCGCAAAACAAGTGGAGAAAAAGGCGCCTGTTGCGAAAGCAATTTCCCAAAGCTTTTTTCCCGAAAGGAAAAAAGGTTTTTCAAAAGGAAAAAAGGCTGTTGTGAAAAAAGTTGCTGCCAAAGGCAAGTTTTCCCCAGGCTTTTTGCCAATAGGCAAAAAGGCTGAAAAAGGAAAGGCAAAGAAAGGGGTGAATAGGGTTTAATGGATGAGATTTGCCCAAAGTGCGGGCTTCCGAGGAATCTGTGCATTTGCGAGCAGATTGCAAAGGAGCAGCAGAAGATAAGGGTGAGGGTTGACCACAGGCGTTTCAAGAAAACAGTGACGCTTGTAAGCGGCCTTGGCAAGGATGTTGATGTTGACGGCCTTGCAAAGCTTTTGAAAAAGAGCCTTGCATGCGGCGGCAGCGTGAAAAATGAGGAGATTATTTTGCAGGGAGACCATAAGAAAAAGGTTAAGGAGATTTTGCTGAAACAGGGGTTCAAAGAGGAGTTGATTGATGCTTAAGGAAAAAAATTACTGCATTACCGAAAAAAATCTCGGTTGCCATGAGTGGATTGGCTTGGAGGCTGAGGTTTCGGACAGCAGTGACAGGAGCAGGATTGGCCTGAAGGGAAAAATTGTGGATGAGACCAAGAATTTGGTTGTGATGCAAACTGAAAAAGGGGAAAAAAAGTTGCCAAAGGCGGAAGTGAAGTTGATGGTTATGATTGGAAATGAAAGGGTTTTGCTTGATTGCGGAAAGTTTGCCCAGAGGCCTGAGGACAGGATAAAGTATTTTGGAGGGAATTGAATGGCGGAATGCAATGACAAGAGGTGCCCTGTTCATGGCAGCATTAGCGTGAGGGGAAATGTTTTTACCGGTGCTGTGATCAGTGCCAAGCCCAGCAAGACCGTTATTGTTGAGAGGGTGCTTGTCAAGTTTGTGCCGAAGTATGAAAGGTACGCAAAGTCAAAGAGCAGGATTTATGCACACAACCCAGATTGCATTGGCGCGAAAGAGAATGACATTGTAAGGGTCGGCGAGACAAGGAGATTGAGCAAGACCAAGAGTTTTGTTGTTTTGAAGGTTGAAGGCAAGAAGAAGACGGTGAAGGTTGAAGAGGACACGCTTAAGAACAGGGCTGCCGAGGCAAAGAAGCACAGGGATGAAACGGAGAAGGGCGGCAAAGAGCCTGGCTTGAAGGCCGGGAAAAAGAAAGGCTTTAAGGAAGAAAAGGAAAAAGAGTTGGAAGAAGATGATTCTGGGAAAAAATCCGGTGGGAAAGAGGACGCAGAAGAAGATGAAATTGAAGAGGCTGAACCGGAAGAAAGCGAGGGCGAAGAAGCCCCGGAAGGGGAAGAGGAGTAAGCAGGTGGTTTTGGATGAAGGCGATTAGCTGCAATGTTTCAACTTGCCTTTTGCAGAAGAGCAGGTGCGTTTGCGCGGATAACAGCGGTGCGAAGATTGTTGAGATAATCAGCGTGTTTGGCTTTAAGGGAAACAAGAGGATGAATCCAAAAGCCGGAATTGCAAGCATTGTTAATGTGGTTGTGAAGAAAGGAAAGCCTGAGATAAGGTCAAAGGTTGAAAGGGCTGTTGTTGTCAGGGTGAAAAAGGAGTATATGAGGCCGAATGGCTTGAGGGTCAGATTTGAGGATAATGCCGTTGTTTTGGTTGACGAGAAAGGGGTTCCGAAGGCAAGCGAGATAAAAGGGGTTATTGCGAAAGAGGTTGGCGAAAGGTTTCCGAAGATTGCGGGAATTGCTTCTGCCGTCATTTAGGTGAGTGTTTATGAAGGGTGTTGAATCAAGCAAGCCGAAGAAGCAGAGGAAAGCCCATTATGGGATGGCTTTGCACAAGAAGCAGCATGGCCTTGCAGGGCATCTTGACAAGAAGCTTAGGAAAGAGCTTGGCATGAGGAGCATTGCTGTCAGGAAAGGCGATTCTGTAAAGGTTTTGAGGGGCGGCTTTAAGGGAAAAAGCGGCAAGATCACTGCGGTTGATTACAGGAAAGGCATTGTTTTTGTTGAAAAGGTGGTTAGGAAGAAGGCGAACGGCGAGGAAATCCAGGTGCCTTTGCAGGCTTCCAAGCTGCTTGTTATTGAGGTTGAGAAAAGTGATTCAAGGCGCTTAAAGGGAAAAAAAGCAAAGGTTGACGGGGAAAAAGGGGCCGGAAAGAAGGGGCCTGAAAATGAAATTTTGGAGCGTTGATTATGGCCAGAAGAGGAGAAGTTAAAAGCGAGAAGAGGCTTGCTGCAAGCAAGGTTATTCCTGTCCTGAGGAAGGAGAACACGTGGCATATTAAGGCAAGCGCAGGGCCGCACAAGAAAAGGAACAGTGTTGCGTTGGGCTTTGTTTTGAGGGACATGATCGGGGTTGCCAGCAATGCAAGGGAAGCCAGGGAGCTTTTGAACCAGGGCCTTGTTTTGGTTGACGGCAGGGTTGCCAAGGACGCAAACAGGCCTGTTGGGCTTTTTGACCTTGTCACAGTAATTCCGGAGAAGAAGACGTTCAGGGTTTTGTTTAACAGGAAGGGAAAGCTTTGCCTTTCCGAGGAAAAGTTTGAGGAAAGGGAAAAGGTCTGCAAGATTGTGGGCAAGAAGGCCATTGCGGGCAATGTCATTCAGCTTGTGACAAATGACGGCAGAACCTTCAAGGAGAAGAAGACAGATGCCTGCGTTGGCGACAGCCTTTTGGTTGTTGTGCCAGAGCAGAAGATTGTAAAGGTTATCAAGCAGGCAGCGGGAAAAACCGTGTTTGTTGTTGACGGAAAGCACATAGGCATGGTTGCAACGGTGAAGAATTTTGTGGCCGGAACAATGAGAAGGCCGAAACTTGCCAACCTGGAGACAAAGGACGGCGAGTTTGGCACAGTGGAATCCAACATTGTCATTGTCGGGGATGACAAGCCGGCGATTAAGGTTGCTTAAAATGCTGGGTGAGTGAACATGGCTTCGGAAAACAAGATGCGTGAAATAATGGTTGCCAAGGTTACGGTAAACATGGGCATCGGCCCTGAGCCTGCCGAGATGAAGGTCGGACAGAAGATAATTGAAAAGATTACCGGCAGCAAGGCAATCCAGACCAAGTGCAAGGTAAGGCAGCCGAAGTGGGGCGTCAGGCCCGGCCTGCCGATTGGCCTCAAGGTCACGCTGAGGGGCCGGAAGGCAGAGGAGTTTTTGAAGAGGGGTTTGGCGGCGAAGGGCAACGCGCTGAAAGCAAAGAGTTTTGACAATCAGGGAAATTTTGGTTTTGGCATTCACGAGTACATTGACTTGCCCGGCGTGAAGTATGATCCTACGCTTGGCGTAAAGGGCTTTGATGTTCTTGTGACGCTTGAGAGGCCCGGCTTCAGGGTGAAGAGGCGGAAGATAAGGAGTGCAAAGGTCGGCAAGATCCATTCCATTCCGAGGGAAGAGGCGATGGATTTCGTGCAAAAAAAATTCGGGGTTGTGTTTGAATGAGCGGGGAAAAAATAGATTTGAGAGTGGCAAAGAGGAAGCGAAGGTGCAGGGTTTGCGGGACAAGGGCGGCTGTGATAAGCAAGTATAAGCTGCTTGTGTGCAGGAGATGCTTCAAGGACATTGCGGTAAAGATTGGCTTTAATAAATTTGACTAAGGTGGATTGAATGAGTTTGGTTGACCCTATAGCAGATGGATTGATTGCAATAAAGAACAGCGAGAATGCCGCGAAAAAAGAGTGCCTTTACAGGCCTGCGTCAAAGCTTTTCGGCGAGGTGCTGAAGGTCATGCAGGCAAAGGGATACATTTCGCATTTTGAGTTTGTGGAGGATGGCAGGGACGGCGTTTACAGGATTGGCCTGCTTGGAAAAATAAACGAGTGCAGGGCGATAAAGCCTAGGTACGCAGTGAAGAAGGACAAATTTGAGTTGTTTGAGAAAAGGTATTTGCCCGCAAGGGATGTCGGCATTATTGTGGTGAGCACGCCGCAGGGCGTGATAACGCACAAGGAAGCGAAGGAGAAGGGAATCGGCGGAAGGCTGATTGCTTACGTTTATTAGGCGATGGTTTTTATGATGGGCGATTCCATTGAAAGGGAAATTGTTTTGCCGGCCGGCTTTGTTGCCGAGATAAACGGCACTGTGCTATCCATTAAGGGCATGGGAAAGGAGGCTTCAAGGCAAATCAATGCAAAGGGCATTTCGCTCAGGAAAGACGACGGCAAAATTGTCGTTGTCGGAAAGCCGGCTTCGAGGAAAATGAATGCAGTTGTGAGCACCATTGCGTCCCATGTCGGCAATATGGTAAGCGGCCTTGAATGCGAGTTTGTTTACAGGCTCGGCATTGTTTACAGCCATTTCCCGATGAATGTTTCGGTCAAGGGCGATGCCGTTGAAATAAAGAATTTTGTGGGCGAGAAAAAGCCGAGGATTGCGAAGATTGTTGCCGGCGCAAGCGTAACCGTCAAGGGAAAGGATGTTTTTGTCAGGAGCCACAATAAGGAGGCTGCGGGCCAGACTGCGGCAAACCTTGAAAGGGCTTCAAAGGTAAAGGGAAAGGACAAGAGGATTTACCAGGATGGGATTTTTATCATTGAGAAGGCTTTGCAGGAAAAAAAGGAGAGTAATTGATATGGCTCCGGAAAAAAAGGCAGGGGAAAATAAAGCTGCGCACAATGAAGCCGGCCATGAGAAGGGCCACGCTGGCAATGTGAAGGCGCATGCCGGGCATTCTGTGGAGCACGCCAGGGCCGAAGAGCATGTGGTGCACAAGGATGAGGCTGTGCATGTGAAGGATGGGGCAAAGCCAGGGGAAAATGTGCAGGCGGAAAAAGGCCAAGGGAAGCAGGGCAAGGCGGCGAAGAAGGTTTTTGAGAAAAAGGTTGTTGTTAAAATTTCCAAGAGCAAGGAGGTCAAGAGGCTTTCAAGGCTTGTGAGGGCGAAGAAAAGGCCTATGTTCAGGGGAAGGTTTGGCCAGCGCTCGGTCAGGAGTGTTAAGGATGCGAAGTGGAAGAGATGGAGAAAGCCCAGGGGAATTGACATTTATTTCAGGAGAGAGGACGGCCTTGTGCCGGGCACCGGCTACCAGAGGCCGAAGGAGATAAGGTTTGTGCATCCTTCGGGTTACAGGGAAAGGCTTGTGTGCAATATGGCGCAGCTTTTGGCTTTGGAGAAGGAAAAGGCAGTGGTTGCGGCAAGGATTTCGGGAAAGGTCGGAAAGAGGAAAAAGGAATTGCTTTTGAATAAGGCTGATGAGCTGCTAATTGTGGTTTTGAACAGGTGATTTTGGATGGAGCAGAAAAAAATCAAGGAGATGGCTGCCGGAATTTTGAAATGCGGCTGCAATGTTGTGTGGCTTGACCCTGCGGAGGGTGATAAGGTCAGGGCTGTGATGACGAAAGAGGATGTAAGGGAGCTTGTGAAGAATGGTGTTATAAGGAAGAGGCATGTCAACAGCCAGAGCAGGGGCAGGGCGAGGGTGCTTCATGATAAGAGGAAGAAGGGCAGGAAGAGGGGCAAGGGAAAGAGAAAGGGCACGAAGAAAGCAAGGGTTGAAAAGAAGGCTTCGTGGATCAAGAATGTGAGGAGCCAGAGGAGAATGCTTAAGCAGCTTCAGAAGGAAAAGCCTGCTGAGGTTGAAAAGATTGGTTACAGGGTTCTTTACAAGAGGGTAAAGGGCGGTTACTTCAGGGGAAAGAATTATTTGAAGGCTGCCGTTGAGGAAAGGAAAGGGTAATCGGCATGGCGGAAAAATGCACTTTTAAGGCTCCGTTCCGGAGGAGAAGGCTTGGCAAGACCAATTACAAGAAGAGGCTTGCCTTGCTTAAGAGCGGTGAGCACAGGCTTGTGGTGAGGAGAACAAACAAGTATGTTACGGTGCAGTTCATTAAGTATGAGGCAGCCGGCGACAGGACAGTTGTTCATGTGAACAGCAGGGAGCTTGAGAATTTCGGCTGGAAGGCGGGAAAGAAGAGCCTGCCTGCAGCTTACCTTGCAGGGCTTCTTGCCGGCGTGAAGGCAAAGAAGGCTGGCATTGAAAAGGCGGTTTTGGATATTGGTTTTGCGATTCCGCACAGGAAGGGCTGGTGGGGAAGCGCGGTTAAGGGCGCCTTGGATGCAGGCCTTAATGTTCCTGCGGGCAAGGAAGCAATTCCGGATGAGAACAGGCTGAAAGGAAAGCACATTGAGGATTTTGCCAGGGTAGCGGGAGAAAAGGAGTTTGGCAATGTTGGCAAGAAGGTTGACATGAAGGGAATAACAAAGGCATTTGAGGAAACAAAGCTGAAGATTTTGGGTTCCAAATGAAGAGGATGGTTTGAATGGTTGAGAGCAGGGGAAGATCTAGGAGAAGGAATTCCGATGACCTGGAAACAGGGGCTGCGGGAAGAAGGGAATCTGACATTGCAAGCTGGGTTCCGAAGACAGCATTGGGCAAGAAGGTTCTTGCTGGTGAGATAACCAGCATGGACCAGATAATGAAGGGCAACCAGCCTGTGCTTGAGGCTGAAATCGTCGATTACCTCATGCCTTTGGAGGAAAAGATGATTGATTTCAGGAAGACCACGCGCGTTGTGAGGGCGGGCAGGAAGTTCAGTTTTAGGGTGAGCGTGCTTGTAGGCAACAAGAACGGTTATGTCGGCATTGGCACAGCCAAGGATGCTGAGAAGTGGCCTGCTTTGAAGAAGGCCACCAGGAAGGCAAAGCTTAATCTTGTGAAAGTAAGGCGCGGCTGCGGGAGCTGGGAGTGCATTTGCGGAACAGGGCACAGCGTTCCGTTCAAGGTTGAGGGCAAGAACGCGAGCGTGAAGATTACTTTCCTGCCTGCGCCGAAGGGAACAGGGCTTGTTGTCGGGGAGGCAATCAGGGATGTGCTTGTTTTTGCCGGCATAAGCGACGTGTGGACAAAGGTCAGCGGTGCGACCGATACAACACTGAATTTTGTCAAGGCTGCGATTGACGCTTTGGACAAGACCAACAAGATGAAGGTTTCTGAAGAGATTGAGAGAAAGGGAGCAAAGGAGGCTTGATTCGGTATGTTTGTAGCAATCAGGGTCAGGGGCTGCGTGGATGTTACGCCGGACATAAAGAGAACCCTTGAGTTGCTTAGGCTTGACAGGGTTAATCACATGGTTCTGGTTGACGAGGCCAAGAAGGGCATGCTTTCAAAGGTTCAGTTTTACATTACTTTTGGCGAAATTGACGCCGAAACCCTTGCCCTTGCGATTGAAAAAAGGGCGAGGTTTCCAGGCAGGAAAAGGCTTGGCGCTGATTTCTTGAAGGAAAAGGGCTTCAAATCCTTTGAGGAAATGGCAAAGGCTTTGATTGAGGGCAAGGCAAGATTGCAGGATTTTGGGGTAAAGCCTGTTTTGAGGCTTAATCCGCCGAAGAAGGGCTATGAAAGGGCCGGGATAAAAAAGGGCTTTAGTGTCGGGGGCGCGCTGGGTTACAGGGCTTCTGACATAAACAGGCTTGTAAAGAGGATGATTTGAATGGTTACCAGGAAGAGAAAAAAGTTTAACAAAAAGCTCGGGCAGCGCACCAGGGGCAAGGGCGACACCAAGAAAAGGAGAGGCGGCGGAAGCAGGGGCGGAAGGGGCCTTGCAGGTTCGCACAAGCACAAGTTCCCGAAGTATGCGGGAAAGTTTGGCACCGAGAAAAAAAAGGTCAGGTCAATGAAGGTTATCAGGGAAATAAACATTGACGGGCTTTTGCAGGCAATGCCAAGGCTTGTTGCCGAGGGAAAAATTGTGAAGGAAGGCAATGCTTTTGTTGTTGACGGCGCAAAAATAGGCTTTGACAAGCTTCTTTCAAAGGGCGAGCTTAAGGAAAAGCTTGTTGTGAGAAACATGGCCGCAAGCAAGAAGGCGATTGAAAAAATCGGGAAGGCTGGCGGCATTTTTGAGTCTGAAGAGGCTGTTGAGGTTGAAGAAGAAACTGGGAATGAGAAAGGGGAAGGTTCAGAAGAAAATTCGCCTGAAGGCGAAGCGGATTCGACTGAAGGCGGGGAAGAAACAGGGGAAGAGGATTCAGAGGAAGGGGAAGAAGAATAGGGGAATATCGGGAAAAAAAGCAGGGGCAATTTTTGGGTTAGTGGTTTTGAATGAATTTTCTTGACGCATTGCAGCCGGTTTTCAGAATGCTTCCTGAGGTAAAGGCGCCGTCAGGCGAGGTTCCGCTCAACAAAAAGCTCATGTGGACCGCGCTTGCACTGGTAATCTTTTTCGTGATGGGAAACATAACCCTTGTCGGCCTTGACAGCGCGAGGGCGGACTATCTTCAGGGAATCCAGACGATTTTGGCAAGCGAGATGGGAACCATAACAAGCGCTGGAATCGGCCCCATTGTTTTGGCGTCAATCGTGCTACAGTTGCTTGTGGGCGCAAAATTCCTGAACATGGACTTGTCAAGCCCTGCTGACAGGGCAAAGTTCCAAAGCCTGCAGAAGCTTTTTGCGATTGTGCTTTGCTTTTTTGAGGCAGGGGCTTATACGATTACAGGCACGCCTTTGCTTGCAAAGCCGGGCTTTATGTGGCTTGTCATTCTTCAGGTTGCACTTGGTTCTATCATATTGCTTTACCTTGATGAGCTTGTTTCAAAGCACGGCATTGGCTCTGGAATAGGCCTGTTCATTGCAGGCGGGGTCAGCGGCGCGTTCTTCTGGCAGGTTTTCAGGCCGCCTACGCCCATTGAGCCTACGGGCGGCACGATAATGCAGTTTGCAGCCTCGCTTGCCACAGGCGCAAACTTCCTGCTGTTCCTGCCGATAATCGTTGCGGTGATAATTTTCCTTGTGGTTGTTTTTGCCGAGGGCATGCACATAAACATCCCGATTACGATGGGAAGGCGCGGAATGGGTGGCAGGTTCCCTGTGAAACTCCTTTATGTTTCAAATTTGCCGGTGATTCTTGCAATTGCATTGTTTGCGAACATTCAGCTTTGGGCAACGGTTGTTGAAAAGGTGCCTGTTCTTGGGCAGGTAATGGGCGCCCTGGCTTGGGCCACAAACAGCCCTTTCAATCTTTTTTACGATAGCATTGTGAGGATTGGAAGCGAGGGCTTTGGCCCTGCCCTGAGCTTTATGGCGCCGGACATTGCCCAGGCTGCCATTTACATGGTAATACTGCTTGCCTGCTGCATTGTGTTCGGCGTTTTCTGGGTTAATATGGGAAACCAGGGCCCTGCGGCAGTTGCGGAACAGCTGCAGCGCTCTGGAATGTATATTCCGGGCTTCAGGAGGGACAAGCGCATTATTGAGGGCATTTTGAACAGGTATATTCCAACCATTACGATTCTTGGAAGCATTTTTGTCGGGCTTTTGGCCGGCCTTGGGGACATGTCCCTCGGGGGATTGTCAAGCGGGACAGGCATTTTGCTTACTGTCGGGATAGTTTACAGGCTTTATGAGGACCTTGCAAAGCAGCAGCTGAGTGCGATGAATCCGATGCTTGGAAGGCTGTTTGGGTGATTGAAATGGCGGGAAAACAGATAATTTATAAGGGGTTTCCTTTTCAGATAATTACAGGCAAGCCTTTTTTCTTACGAGAAAAAAGCCTTGGGAAAAGTGCGCCTGTTGGCGCGAAGCCTTTTTCCCTGCCGATTTTTTCTGGAGGTTTTTGATGGCGTTTATCAGCCCTGTGGTAGATATCAGCCTGATTACAGTGGCAGTTGTTATAGCGAGCAAGGTCCTGCAGAACAAGCTGATTGACAGGAAAAAGCAGAAGGAATCACAGGCAAGGATGAAGGAAAAGCAGGCGAAGATAAAGGAATTGATGAAAAAGGGGGATGAGAAAAGCAGGAATGAAATGGATGCATTGCAGAAGGAAATTTTGACTGACATGAATGATACCATGCAGGGCAGCATGCGCTACATGATGTTCAGCCTGCCTATTTTCTTCGGGGCATTTTTCATTCTGGGAAATTTTTACGGTGGCCTGGTGTTTGACGCGCCGTTTACCGTGCCGAAGTTTGACAATTTTTTCTTCCTGAATCCTTTGAGCTGGATTCCGGTGGGATGGGGCTTGAACACAGGGTGGCTTAAGTGGTACTTTATAACATATTTGATTACGTCAATCGTTATCGGTGTTGTTATGAAAGTTAAGGAGAAGTTTTTGCATGCCTAAGAGAAGCGATCGGTCAAAGAAAACAAAGTTCAGGAGAAAGGCCAGGGGCAAGTCCAGGCGGATTTTTGTCAGGGGCAAGACAGGCAAGCACCACTGCGCCCTGTGCAGGGGCGTAATGCACGGCATGCCACATGGGAAGACGCAGGCAGAGGTCGGAAAGCTGAGCAAGACCGAAAGAAGGCCCACTGCATTGTTTGCGGGCACGTTGTGCGGCAAGTGCAGGCATTTGGTTGTTGAGCAGGCTGCCCTGGTTGAGGCAAAATCAAAAACAATGGATGATGTTGAGTTGCGCTTGCGCGATTATGTCAAGCTTGTGAAGGTGTGAAGTGAGATGGCTGGATTGGAAAAGGGAATGGTTTGCGTCAAGACAAGGGGCAGGGAAGCCGGCAGGAAAGTTGTGATTGTGGAGTTTGACAGGAAAAAGCTTGAGGCGATTGTTGAAGGGCCTATGGTCAAGAGAAGGAAGTGCAATGCAAAGCATTTGCTTCCAACAGGCCGGAGGATTCCGGCTGAAAAAATAAGGGAAAAAATGGATTTTAAGGGGCTTTTGGAGTAAGGTGAATTGAATGGCGGAGGACACGGAATTCAGGCATATTGTGAGGATTGTTTCAAAGGACCTCAACGGAAACCTGCCTGTTTACAGGGCGCTTACAAAGATAAGGGGCATTGGCATAAGGATGTCAAAGAACATTGCAATGGCATTTGAGAAAGAGACAGGCGCAAAGTATGACTGCAAGCTCGGCTCTTTGCCCGAGTCGCTTGACAAAAAGCTTGAGGACATTGTTTTGAATCCGGGAAAGCACGGCATTCCGGCTTATTGCCTTAACAAGCAGAAGGAATATGAGAGCGGCGAGAACAGGCATTTGGTTATGGCCGACCTTGAGATTCAGCAGAGAACCGAGTCGCAGAGGCTTAACGAGATAAAGTCTTACCGCGGCCTGAGGAGAAGCTGGGGCCTGCCTGTCAGGGGACAGAGGACCAAAAGCACGCACAGGGGCAAGGGCGGAATTGTGGGCGTCATGAAAAAGGACGCAAATGCCCCGCCAAGGGGCGCAGCTGCTGCCAAGGGTGCAAGCACCGCCAAGTAAAAAGAGCTGGTAAAAAATATGGGCGATCCGA
The DNA here is from genome assembly GCA_041645325.1 of archaeon. Classification (GTDB taxonomy): domain Archaea; phylum Iainarchaeota; class Iainarchaeia; order Iainarchaeales; genus JAFCCL01. The sequence goes on along the minus strand of JBAZQI010000019.1, from coordinate 2,309 downwards.
GAAAAACACGAAAGCAGTTCAAAAGGCCTTTGAAGATCTGGAGCAAGGCAGGCCTTGAAAGGGAAAAGGCCCTGAAGGTCGGCTATTGCCTCAAGAACAAGAGGGAAATCTGGAAAGCCGAAACATTGCTCAGGAAAAAAAGGCACAATGCAAGAAGCCTGCTTGCTTTGCCCCTTGAGAAGAGAATCAAAAGGGAAAATGAATTGCTTGGCAGCCTTTCAAGGCTTGGCATGCTCAGCGCCAAGGCAGTGCTTGACGATGTTTTGACGCTCGGCGTTGAAAGCTTTCTTGAGAGAAGGCTTCAGACCCTTGTCTGGAGAAAAGGGCTTGCAAACACAGCCAGCCAGGCAAGGCAGTTTGTGGTGCATGGCCATATTGCAATTGATGGCAGGCGCGTTACCGCCCCAAGCTACCTGGTTTCTGCGGAAGAGGAGGCAAAGATTGGCTATTATGCAGGCAAGAAAATGGTTTTGAAGCCTGCTGAAAAGGATGTGAAAAAAACTGCGGAGAAGAAGGAGTCTGTGAAAGAGGCTTTTGAGGCGGCAAAGCCCAAAGAGCCTGAGCAGAACGCAGTGGACGTAATGGAGGCAGTGAGGGCTGCGAGAAAACAGGCAAAAGCACCAGGAGAAGGAAAAAAGCCGGAAGGCAAAGAAATGGAAGAGGCCGAAAAGGATATTTCTTCAGGGGAAGAGGATTCGAAGAAAAAGCCGGCAGCTGAGGATAAAGGGGTGGGTGAATGAGCAAGAAGGGGATTGTCCACATTTATGCCTCGCACAACAACACGATTATTCTTCTGACTGACATAACGGGTGCGGAGACGATTGCAAAGAGTTCCGGCGGAGAGGTCATAAAGGCGCAGCACAAGGAAGGAAGCCCTTATGCCGCAATGAAGATTGCTGAGATAATTGCCGACAAGGCAAAGGAGCGCGGCGTGACAGAGGTAATTGTAAAGGTCAGGGGAATTGGCGGAAACAAGTCAACTTCACCGGGTGCCGGCAGCGAGGCGGCAATAAAGTCTTTGACAAGGGCCGGCATCAGGATTGTGTCAATTGAGAACGTTACGCCCATGCCACATGACGGGTGCAGGAAACAGAAGAAATTCAGGGGAAAAAAGAAGTGAAAACAATTAAAATACCAAACAGGGGTTTGATTTGTTATGACGGTTAGCATAAAAAAGTTGGATGAAAAGGACAACGTGTCAAGGTATCTGGTTAAGGGCGTCAGCCCTGCGTTCATCAACGCGGTCAGGAGAAGCGTGATGCTGCATACCCCTTGCCTTGCAGTTGAAGACGTGTCGATATACGAAAACGATTCCGTGATGTTTGACGAGATGCTTGCGCACAGGCTTGCGCTGCTTCCGATGAAGACTGACAAGACATACAAGGAGGGTGACAAGGTAAAGCTTGTGCTTGAAAAGGAAGGCGAGTGCACTGTTTACAGCAAGGACATCAAGAGCACTGACCCGAAGATTGAGATTGTTGACAAGGACATTCCGATTACAAAGCTTGGCAAGGGGCAGAGGCTAAAGGTTGAAATGCAGGCCGTGATGATGCCTGGTAGGGAGCACGCGAAGTGGCAGCCTGCGCTTGTTGCCTACAGCGAAGTGCCTGAAATTGTTGTTTCAAAGGAATGCAATGAGTGCGGGACCTGCGTGAAGGCCTGCCCAAAGGGCGTTCTTAAGATGAGCGGCAAGAAGATTGCGCTTGAGGATGCGTTCAAGTGCAGCCTTTGCGGCGCGTGCGTTGATTCCTGCACAAAGGAAGCAATCAGGCTTGGATTTGAAAAGGAATCCTACGTTCTGACTGTTGAGCCTATTGCCGGCTTGACCGCAAAAGAGTCCATTGAAGGCGCGGTAAAGGCGCTTTTAGAAAAAAACCAGGAGTTTTCAAAGGCTTTACAAAAGCTTAAATGAGGTGCATGATAGGAAAGCAGGGGTTCCCGAGTGGTCAAAGGGGCGGGACTTAAGGTGTATTTTCATTGTGTTTTTTGGGAGTGCATGAGAAATCCCGTGGCTTAGTGCCTTCGGGGGTTCGAATCCTCCCCCCTGCAATTTTAGAGGTTTTTTTATGAAGGGAAACGGGCCTACTCAGGAAAGGGCAAAAAAGGTTGTTGCGCTGCTTGAAAAAACAGGCAGGAAAAGCAAGTGCGCCATATGGATTGACCTTGCGTCAAGGCTTGCCGGACCGAGAAGGCACAGGCCTTCAATTAACCTTTGGAAGCTTGACAGGCTTGCGAAAATTTTTCCGGGAAAGGACCTTGTGGTGCCAGGAAAGGTTTTGGGAAAAGGCGCCATTTCCGGGAAGGCAAGG
>JBAZQI010000018.1:0-20484 GCA_041645325.1 archaeon | reverse complement strand
TTGCCGGGCCGAGAAGGCACAGGCCTTCAATTAACCTTTGGAAGCTTGACAGGCTTGCGAAAATTTTTCCGGGAAAGGACCTTGTGGTGCCAGGAAAGGTTTTGGGAAAAGGCGCCATTTCCGGGAAGGCAAGGGTTGTTGCGTTTGAATTCAGCGATTCGGCAAAAGAGAAAATTGGGAAAGCCGGCGGAAAGGCAGTGCTCATTGAGGATGCATTGTCAGATGCCCCGAAAAACATGGTGATTGTGAAGTAGGTGTTGCACTATGATTTTTGTTGATGCTGACAGGATGATTGTGGGAAGGCTTGCGTCCTTTGTCGCCAAAAAGGCCGTTCAAGGCGAGCACGTAACCGTCGTGAATGCGGATAAAGCAATGATTACGGGCTCGAAAGAAGCCGCCATGGAAAGGTTCAAGGTAAGGCTTACCATCAGGGGAAAAGGAAATCCGGAGAAGGGCCCCAAGTTCAGCAGGATGCCTGACCAGATTTTAAGGCTGGCAATCAGGGGAATGCTGCCCTGGAAAAGCAGCAGGGGCAAGGAATTTTACAGGAACGTGCAGGTTTACATTGGATTGCCTTCCGAGTTTGAGGGCAAAAAATTTGAGGGCATTCCCGGCGCAAAGGCCGACGAGTCAAGAAAGGTTGTTGAGCTTGGCGCAATCTGCAAATTGCTCGGGGCAAAGTGGTGAATGATATGATTGCTGTGGCAACTAATAAAAAGAAGAAGAGAAAAACCGGCTTTAACAGCAAGGCAAAAAGAAAAGAGGCAGTGGCAAGGGCTGTTGTGAAAAAGGGAACAGGCAAGATAAGGATAAACAAGCGCGACATAAGCCTTTTTGAGCCAAGGTACATCAAAGAGTTCATTGAAGAGCCCTTGAATGTTTTGCCGGACATTGCAAAAGAAGTTGACATTGACATAGAGGTAAACGGCGGCGGCTCTATGGGCCAGGCAAGCGCGGTGAGAGGCGCAATTGCAAAAAGCCTTGTTTTGTTCAGCAAGGATGGAAAGGCAAAGCAGGCATTGATTGGTTATGACAGGCTCCTGCTTGTTGACGACGTTAGGCGCGTTGAAAGCAAGAAGCCTTTGGGAACAAAGGCAAGGAAGAAAAAGCAGAAGAGCAAGAGATAACAGCTTTTAGCAAAACCGAGCAAACTAAAAAGGTTTGCGAGGCCAGTAAAGCTAATGCTTTACTAGGGCTGGCAAAAACGGTCAAAAACGGGTAAAAGGTGAAAAATGGCATGATGATTCCGATAAGGTGCTTCAGCTGCGGGAAACCGCTTGCAAGCCAGTACGAGGAGTTCCGCAAGAGGGTTCAGAACGGCGAAAAGGCGGAAAAGGTCATGGACGACCTTGGCATAAAGAGATACTGCTGCAGGCGCATGATTTTTTCGCAGGTTGACTTCATAGACGAAATTGGAAAGTTTAAGAGATGATTTCAATGGACGAAAAAAGCGATTCAAAGCATTTGGTTGAGCTCGACGAGTACCTTAAGACAGGTTCCCACATCGGCACAAAGTTCAAGACAGGCGACATGAAGAGGTATATCTTCAAGCAGAGGAAAGATGGCCTCAGGGTGCTTGATGTTGAAACTATTGACGCCAGGCTGAAGATGGCGGCAAAATTTTTGGCAAGATTTGATTCTCCCGGCATTGTGGTTGTGGCAAGAAAAACCTATGGCCAGGAGCCCGCAAAGCAGTTTGCCGAGGCAATAGGCGGAAAGGCCATTCTCGGCAGGTTTATTCCCGGAACATTCACAAACCCGAAAGCAAAAAAATTCTTCGAACCAAAAGCCATCATTGTGACAGACCCTGAGACCGACAGGCAGATCCTTAAAGAAGTCGAAAAAACAAAGGCGCCTGTTGTGGCAATGTGTTCAACAAACAACAGCCTGGCCACAATTGACCTTGTTATTCCGATAAACAACAAGGGCAGGAAAAGCATGGCACTGGCTTATTTCCTTCTCGCCAGGGAGATACTGAAAGAAAAGGGCATCATCAAGAAGGATGAGGACTTCAAGAAAAAGGTTGAAGACTTTGAGTACCAGCTTAAGGAAGGCCAGAGGGAGCCAAGCTACAACGAGGGCTATGGCCACAAAAGAAAGCCCGAGCCACGGCGCGACGGCCCAAGGCGCGAACGCTCTTTCCGCAGAAATGATTCGTTTTAAATTAACTTTCCCCGATGCTTTTTTTATGGGCAAAAGGGAAGCAAGCGCAGCGGGCTTTTATTATCCCGGAGAAAAAGGCGAGCTGCAGCAACAGCTAAAACTGCTTTTCAATGGCGTGCCAAAGCAGGCAAGAACAAGGTGTGTTGTTGCGCCGCACGCAGGCTATCCTTACAGCGGAAAAACAGCGGCTTACTCTTTCAGCGCATTAAAGGAAAGCAAAACCTTTGTGATAATGGGGCCAAACCATACAGGGCTTGGGCCGATGATTAGCGTAAGCGACGCTGACTCTTGGGAAACCCCTTTGGGCACAATCCCCATAGATTCTGCTTTGCGAAAAAGTTTGCTTGAAAAGCTCGGCATTGAGGCAGATGATATTGCGCATGTGCAGGAGCACAGCATTGAAATCCAGCTTCCTTTTTTGCAGCACTTGTTCAAAGGCTTTAAGATTCTGCCAATAACAATAATGGAGCAAAGGCAGCAGGAATTGCTTGGACTTGGGAAAGCGCTTGCACTACTTGGAAAAGGCTTTTCGGTCATCGCCTCCAGCGATTTTACGCACTATGAGCCTCTGGCTGCGGCAAAAGAAAAGGACTTCGGGGCGATAAAAAAAATAGAGGCACTTGACGCCAAGGGCTTTTACAGGGAAGTTGTTTCAAAAAACCTGAGCATCTGCGGGTTCTCGCCGATTACCGCGCTTGTACAATATTGCAGCAAAACAGGGTTTGAAAAAGGAAGGCTTTTGCATTACGGAACAAGCGCAGATGAAACAGGCGATGAGGCAAGCGTTGTCGGCTATGCCTCAATAGGGTTTTATTGAATTTTTGCCGGAAAATCCAGGAGGCTGGAAACCTAACCTTAAAAAAGCGGTTGAAAGGAATATTTAATAAGGAAAACAGGGTATATAATTCATGAAAACAACAATTTTACTAATTGGACTAATTGTAGCAATGGTTGCGCTTAGCGGATGCGTACAAAATGGAAATACCAACCAAGACTATGAAGCAAGAATAACTTCGCTTGAAAATACAGTAAACCAGTTAGAGAAAAAAAACATAGATGTTGTAAAAGAAACACTAATTTATGAAAAATGCCAAAACGCCGCTGTGAAAGAACTAAGCCAATGTTTAGAACTTACAGAAAAACCTGATAGTACATATTGCCAAAGAATCTGGCAAGAAAAGTCAGAATCATGCAGAAAGAACTTTGGCGCTGCATTCCAATTAACTGGCGCGGAATATCCCTCGTAACTAGCTTATTCTAATGTTTAGAATCGGCGGGAGTTGCACCCGTAGATTGGTGTTGGGAGGCGGGATTACAAATCACGCCAAGCGGATAGAAAGAAACATTTTTAATCCTGTATTAATACCATATTAACATGGTGATAATATGCCTACTGCGATTGTAGAACTTGACGAAGAAGCCAATCATGTGATTAATATCGTTAAAGCCAAATATGGCTTGAATGACAAAAGCCAGGCAATTAACCAAATGGCAAAAGAATACGGCGCTGAAATATTGGAACCGGAACTGAGGCCGGAATACGTTGAAAAACTAAAAAGGCTTGAAAAAGAAAAATCGCTCAAAGTAAAAGATGTTAGCAAATACTTCGGGCAATTCAGAAAGAGATGATTGCATTTGCCCTACGAGTTAAAAAGAAAGGAACACTTGGATAAAATATTCAAAAAAATAGGAAAACGGGATCCGGAACAATTGGATGCAATAAACAAAAAAGTCAAGCAAATCCTTGAAGACCCATACAGGTTCAAGCCATTGGGCGCAATGCTAAAAAACAAAAGAAGAGTCCACATTTATAAATCATTTGTATTGGTCTACGAAATCCACGAAAGCGAAAAAACCGTTGAACTCTGGGACTACGACCACCACGACAAAATATACAAAAAGCCGCTGTGAAAACTGGCTGGAGTTGCACCTGCAGATCAAGTTGGAAGGCAGATTTCCCCAAGCCTTTTTTTCCGTTAGAAAAAATGCTTTGCCTAAGGCTTCTTTTCGCGAAGCGAAAAGCTTTCTTTCCCACAGCCTTTTAGCAAAGGCTGGCGAAAAACTCTTTCTTTCCCAAGGCTTTCTTTCTTTAGAAAAAAAGGCTTAAAATTGCATCAGCAATTTTGGTTTTTCCCAAGGCTTTTTGTCATAAGACAAAAAGGCTTAATTCTTTAACTGTATGGGGTAAATTTAAATATAGAAAAACGCCTATAATATATGTTTTATATTAAAAAAAGGGTTTTTTTGATGGGAAACAGGGAATTGGATGCATTGCTGGAAAAAATAGGCCTGACTGAATACGAAAGCAAGACGCTCAGCACGCTTTTCAGGATGGGCGAAGCCGAGGCTCCCGCAATAAGCAGGCTTGCCCAGGTGCCAAAGACGCGCGTTTACGATGTTTTGGACAAGCTTGTTGAAAAAAATCTCGTGATTGAAATAAAGGGCAGGCCAAAGAGATACAGGGGCATTGACGCAAAAAAGGCCCTTGAAACCCTTCTTCTAAGCAGGAAAAGCGAACTGCAGGAACTTGAGTCAGGCATAGCAAACCTCGGGACAATGCTTTCCGACTCGCAAAAAGAAGAGCCTGGTGAAACAGTGATGAAAGTAAAGGACAAGCATGACTTTGAAAGGATTCTTGCGCAGGAAATCTCAAAGGCAAAAACAAGCATTGTCGGCTTTTCAGAGGTGACCGACAAGGAGCACACGCTCAGGGAAGCCATAGAACTTGCGAAAGGAAAAAAGGTCGATATGCGGCTCATCAACTCTTATCCCAATGACTGGCTTGGCAAGGCCTCGGAAATGAGGCAGCTTGAACACGGACTCAACGCATTCATCGTGGACGGAAAGCGCGTCATTCTTGCATTAAGCGATTTCAAGCAGGAAAAACCAGACTACCACTTCACAATTTTCCACGACCACAAGCCAATGGCAAACGCCTTCCAGCACTACTTTGACAAATGCTGGGCAGTGGCGAAAAAATAGGGAGGCAAAGCATATGAGAAAAAGACTGCGAAAGTTTATCAGAAAAGTAACACGTGCAGGACCCCGCAGAAGAGAAAAAAAATGGCAGGGAATGATAGAAGCTAGGGCCAAGGAATTGGAGTCACAAACTACAAGAGGCCCAGGAGGGGCATATTACCCAGTTGGTAAAGAATATGCCCGCATAATAGCCACTGGAGAAGTGTTGGCAAAGATTAAACCTATTACAAGGGATATAGACAAAATGATGAAACTCAAATTGCCCAAAAAGAAAAAATAGCATACTTTGACAAATGCTGGGCAATGACGAAAAAATAAGCCTGCTGCAAAGCAATTGGCAAAAAAAGTCAAACTTATTTCAAATGACTTGTGCAGCTCTTCAGAAGAATTGCCTTATGCGCTGAAAAGCCGGCCTGAACATGAATAAAAAAGTATCTAAGCATTATGTTTCGCATGAGCATTGAAGAGGATGCCTATAGGTATGCTGTAAAGAACGCTTTTTTGCATGGCGGCAAGGCTGAGGCAGGCGCAATTGTGGGCAAGGTAAAGGCGCTTTATCCCAAGCTTGACATAAAGAAGGCAATGGCAATTGCCCTTGAGGCGGTGAAAAAGGCAAACGCCCTTGAACACGAAGAGCTGAAAAGGGATTTTGAGCGCTTTGAAGGGCAGGGCTGGGAGCTAAAGCCCAAGGAAAAAGAGGATTCCTTGCCGGCGCTTGGATGGGCAGAGGAAAACAGGGAAAAGGTTGTGACAAGGTTTGCGCCAAACCCGAATGCGCCTTTCCATTTGGGGAATGCGAGAACTGCAATTTTGAGCAAGGAGTATGCGGAAAGGTACAAGGGCAGATTCATTCTTCGCTTTGATGACACGGACCCGAAGGTGAAAAGGCCGATTGAGGATGCCGAGCGGATTTTCAAAGAGGATTTGCACTGGCTTGGCTGCGACCCCGACGAAACTTTTTTTGCCTCGGACAGGCTTGGCCTGTATTACGACTACTTAAGAACAGCGTTGGAAAAAGGCTTTGCGTATGTCTGCGACTGCGATTCCGAGACTTGGCGCAAGAAGATTAAGGCAAAAAAGGCCTGCAAGTGCAGGGGCCTTGAGCCTAAAGAGCAGCTCAAGCGCTTTGAAAAAATGATGGACGGCGAAACAAAGGAAGGCGAATCTGTAGTGCGCATCAAGACAGATTTGAAGAACAAGGACCCAAGCGTCAGGGATTGGTGGGCAGCCAAGGCTGTTGACAATCCTGTGCACACAAACCCAACGGCATTGAAAAAGCATGTCTGGCCCTCGTACAATTTTGCCTCGGCAATAGATGACCATCTTTTGGGCACAACCCTGATTATAAGGGGGCAGGAGCACGAGCAGAATAAAACGAAACAGGAATTCTTGTACAGGCATTTTGGCTGGGTTTATCCACATTGCTTTCACATCGGCAGGATTAGCCTGCAGGGAATGGTTTTGAGCAAGAGCAGGATAAGGGAGGGCATTGAAAAAGGCGAGTTTTCGGGATGGGATGACCCAAGGCTTGGCACAATAAGGGCATTGAGAAAACGCGGCTTCAGGACAGAAGCTTTGAAAGAAGCCTTGCTTGATTTGGGCGTCAACACCAACGATTCGGTTCTGCAACTTGCAAAGGTCATTGACCTCAACAGGAAAATCATTGAGCCTGAAAGCGAAAGAATGGCTTTTTTTGAAGAGCCATTGCAGCTTGACGTGAATTATGCGCCAAACGGAATGCACAGGCTTTTTGTGGACAAAAAGGCATTTGGAAAATTCAAGGCAGGCGATGTGCTGAGACTAAGGCAGCTGTTCAATGTCAAGATTGTGAAAAAGGACGAATTCCAGGCCTTTGCCGATTTTGTCGGCGAGGCAATGGTAAACAAGCCTGTTGTTGGCTGGTTCAGGGAAGGCGTTGATGCCGAGGTTTTGATGGACGACAATTCAAGAAAAATTGGAATGACGGATGCCTCAATCCTTGAAAAAAAAGCAGGCGGCAGGGTTTGCTTTGACGGATTTGGCTTCTGCATTGTTGACAGGATAGAAGGCGAAAAGGCGTTTTTGAGGTTTACCCACAGGTAAAAAAAAGGGCAACAAAAAAAGGAGGCTGGAAAAATGGGAAGGCAGGGTTCAATTGGCGTGAACAAGTGGAAAATGATAAAGAAAAACACCCGCAGGAAAAAGGGCGAGTAGCTTTCAGGAATTGGCTGTTTTTTGGGGGTAAGGCTTCCGCCAAAAGGCGGTTTTTCCCAAGACTTGCCGAAGGCAATTTTTAGCAAACCTTTTGCCAAAAGGTTTTTTTGTAACAGCAAAAACGCTTTGGTTTTGTGTAGCAAAACTTCTTTTCCCAAGGCTTTCTTTCTTCAGAAAGAAAGGCTTCCCAAGGCTTTTGCCGGCTGGCAAAAGGCTTAAAATCGCATCAGCGATTTTGGTTTTCCCAAGGCTTTTGTGCAACGGCACAAAAGGCTTTTTAAAGGTTCCATGGGGCTATTATTTTAGGTATTTCTTTTTTCTGCCGATGAAAAATGAAGCCATGCCTTGAAGGGAAAGCTTTTTGGTAAAGCTTTTTTTTCAAAGAAAGGGCTTGGTGGAGGAGGTGTAAGGATGGCGGAATTTGTGAAGTTCGAGGTTCCGGAGAAGCTGATGCAGGAAGAGCTTGCTTTGGTTGAAAAGGCAAAGGCCAAGGGAAAGATAAAGGTTGGCGTGAATGAGGTTACCAAGGCTATTGAGCGCGGGGTTGCAAAACTCGTGCTTATTGCCAGGGATGTCAGCCCGCCTGAAATCGTGATGCATTTGCCCTTGCTTTGCAAGGAAAAAAACATTCCCTGCAGCGTTGTCCAGACGAAAAAGGATTTGGGCGAAAAAACCGGCATTGCAGTCAGCACTGCCGCAATTGCGATAGTGGATGAAGGCGATGCGAAAAAAGAGCTGGCTGATGTCGTGAAGAAAATCACAGAGCTGGCGAAGTAAAGGGGGCTTTGGATATGGAAGCTGGAACTCCGGCAGAGATTGTTGAGATTGTCAAGAAAACCGGTGTCCATGGAGAGGTGACGCAGGTTCTCTGCAAGATACTTGACGGCATTGAAAAGGGAAGGGTCAAAAGGAGAAACGTCAAGGGAAACGTGCAGATGGGCGATGTCCTGATTTTGCTCAACACTGAAAGGGAAGCAAAGGAGATAAAGTAATTTTTTTTGGAGAAAAGGAGCGTGTTGAAATGGCGGAATGTTCTTTTTGTGGAGAAAAACTCAAGCCCGGAACCGGGTTTTTGTTCGTGAAAAAGGACGGCACGCCCTTCTTTTTTTGCAGCAGGAAGTGCGAGCGCAACATGCTTTTCCTGAAGAGGAAGCCGATTGCCACCAAGTGGACAGAGGCTTTCAGGCAGGCAAAGCAGGCAGGCAAGGCTGGCGCTGCAAATGTGAAGGTTGAGGCTGTTGCTGAGGAAAAGAAGGAAGCGCCGGCAAAGGCAAAGAAGAAAAGGGCAAGGAGAAAAAAGAAGAGGTGATGGCGTGCAGCAGACTCTGGTCATAATAAAGCCCGATGCGGTGAACAGATGCCTTGTCGGCGAGGTTGTAACAAGGCTTGAGCGCAAGGGCCTTAAGATAGCTGCCATGAAGATGCAGCTGCTCAAGGCAGATGTGCTCGAAGAGCATTACGCGCACCACAAGGGCAAGGCGTTCTTTGAGGGCCTGGTAAGCTTCATGACAAGCATTCCAAGCGTCCTGATGGTCATTGAGGGAAAGCAGGCTGTTGAAGTCGTGAGGCTGCTTGCCGGCTCCACGCAGGGCAGGGAAGCGGCGCCGGGCACAATAAGGGGCGATTTCAGCCTAAGCATCCAGTCAACCATAGTGCACGCCTCTGAAACCGCTGAGGCTGCCGAAAAGGAAATTGCCATGTTTTTCGGCAAGGAAGAAATATATGACTACAAAAAAATGGATTTTGACTGGATTTACAGCAAGGACGAAAAATACATTGAAAAAAGCAAGAAGTGAAAGGAATAAAGATTAATGAAAGAACGTGGCATCGAGCCCACAAGGGCGAAGATGGCACTCGCACCGGCTTGTTGCGCTTCGCGCAACGGCGTTGCCGGAACGGCAACAAGGCGTGACGGCCATTGAAAAAAGCAGGAAATGAAAGGAATGAAAATGAAGCTCAGGGTAAAAAGGCTGTGCGAAGAAGCGAAAATTCCGGAGTATGCGCATGAGGGAGACAGCGGCATGGACCTCTATTCGATTGAGGACTTGACGCTTGCTCCCGGCGAGCGAAGGCTTGTCAAGACAGGCCTGCAGATTGCGTTGCCACGCGGCTTTGAAGCCCAGGTAAGGCCGAAAAGCGGCCTTGCCGCAAATTTTGGCGTAACGATTTTGAACACGCCTGGAACCATTGATTCCGGCTATAGGGGCGAAATAATGGCCATAATGGTGAACCTTGGAAGCCAGCCATACAGGGTTGAAAAGGGAAAAAAGATTGCGCAGATGGTTATTGCAAAAGTTGAAGAGGCAAAAGTTGAAGAGGTTGATTCTTTGGACGAAACCGCAAGAAAGGGCAATGGTTTTGGCTCAACAGGACTTGGATAGGGTTTGTTTGGAATGCATTGCAATAGGTGTGAGTTGGTTTGTATGAAGGTTAGGCAGCCGATTGTTACTGTTCTTGGCCATGTTGACCACGGCAAGACAAAGCTTCTTGACAAGATCAGGGGCACGGCCATTGCGGAGAAGGAAGCCGGGGCGATAACCCAGCACATTGGCGCAACGCAGATGCCGATTGACCTGATTAAGAGGATTGCAGGCAGGCTGATGCAGCAGTACGGCTTTGATGTGCATTTTCCCGGCCTTTTGTTTATTGACACGCCTGGGCATGCCGCCTTCACCTCTTTGAGGGAAAGGGGCGGAAGCATTGCGGACATTGCTGTTTTGGTTGTTGATTTGATGCAGGGCTTTCAGCCGCAGACAATTGAGGCGATAAGCATTCTCAAGGCTTTCAAGACGCCGTTCATTGTTGCCGCAAACAAGCTTGATTTGCTGCAGGGGTGGAAGAGCGTGGAGGGCGAGTTCACCGCGAATGTGAAGGTGCAGGACAAGGTTGCCGCTGACAGGCTGGATGAAAAGATTTATGTCTTGATTGGAAAGCTGCACGAGCAGGGCTTCCAAAGCGAACGCTTTGACAGGTGCACGGATTTCAAAAAGCAGGTTCCGATTGTGCCGATTTGCGCAAAGACAGGCGAGGGGTTGCCTGAACTTTTGATGCTTTTGACTGGATTGAGCCAAAAGTTTTTGGAGAAAAGGCTTTTGATTGAGGAGAATGAAACAGGCAAGGGCACGATTCTTGAGGTCAAGGAAGAAAAAGGGCTGGGAAAAACCATTGACGTGATTTTGTACAGCGGCGTTCTCAGGGTGAATGACAGGATTGTTTTGGGTGGCAGGGAAAAGGTCATTGAGACGAAGGTCAGGGCATTGCTTTTGCCGAAGCCATTGCAGGAAATCAGGGCACAGGGCGCTGACAAGTTTTTGAATGTAAAAGAGGTTCATGCCGCTGTGGGGGTAAAAATTGCCGCGCCTGGCCTTGATGATGCCTTGGCTGGCTCGCCTTTGCTTGTTGAAAAAAGCGGGGAGGAAAAGGCCGCGATTGAAAAGGAGATTGCCGCTGTCAGGATGGAAACAGATGCTGTTGGGCCCGTGCTCAAGGCAGATACTTTGGGAAGCCTTGAGGCAATGATTGTGCTTCTTGGAAACGAGGCAGGGTTTAAGCCCAAGAGCGCTGGTGTGGGCGAGGTCACAAGGCATGATGTCATGGAGGCTTTGGCTGAAAAGGAGAACGATGCGTTTAAGGCCGTAATTTTTGCGTTCAATGTCAGGGTTGATGAGTCCGCACAATCTGAGGCTGAAAAGCATGGCGTGCCTGTTTTTGCCGGAAAGGTTGTTTACAGGCTTATTGAGGATTATAATGCCTGGGCCAGGGAAAAAAGGGAAGAGGAGAAAAAGGAAAAGCTTGCAAAGTTCACCTTGCCTGCAAAGATGAGGTTTATGCAGGGTTTTGTTTTCAGGCACAGCAAGCCTGCGGTTATCGGCGTCAAGGTGCTTGAGGGCAGGCTTAGGCCGGGCATAAGGGTTTTGAACCACAGGGGCGTTGTTGTGGGAAGATTATTGGGCATTCAGGTGCAGGGCAAGGGCATTGAACTTGCTTCCAAAGGGCAGGAGGTTGCGGCTTCAATTGACAAGGGCGTTGTTGGCAGGAACCTTGAGGAGAACAAGGTGCTTTATTCGTATATTCCCGACGAGCAGTTTTCAGAGCTTGCGCAGCTGGGAAATTATTTTAATCCGGATGAGCTGGAATTGATTGGGGAAATTCACGAGCTGGAGAAAAAAACATCAGGTGAAAAGGAGGCTGATTGAGGTGAAGCTTGTAATATCCGACAGGAAAACTGGGAAGGCTTACAACAAGAAAACGGAGGAAGATGTTTTTCTTAACAGGAGAATTGGGGAAGAGGTTGATTTGGGCGTGGTTGGCCTTGTCGGCTTCAAGGCAAAGATTACGGGCGGAAGCGACAAGCAGGGCTTTCCAATGAAGCCGACTGTCGAAGGCCAAGGGCGAAGAAAGCTTCTTGTGAGGAAAGGCGTTGGCGTAAATCTTGACGAAAAGGGCATGATTGTCAGGAAGAGCATGAGGGGCAATTCGGTAAGCAAGGAGATTGTCCAGCTCAATCTTTCGGTTACGAAAGAGGGAAGCAGGCCTTTGGGCGAGTTCATAAAGCCGGAGGAAGGCAAAGAGGAAAAGAAGGAATCGGTGAAGGAAAAGCTGATAAAGCAGAGCCTTGAAAATGTGGGCAATGTAGAGCTTGCCGAAGAGGCAAGGAACATAAAGGGAAAAGTCAAGGGATGATGGAAAGGTGAGCGGAAAGGCCGGCAAAAAGCCTGCGGAAAAAGAGCAAGCCTTGGCAAAGGAGCCTGAAAAGGGCAATGCAAAGCCAAAGGGCAGCCTTGGGAAAACTGCTGACGCAAAGCATGAAGAGCATGCCAAAGGCGGAGAGAAAGAGGCTGGGCACAAGGAAAAGGCGGAGCAGGCTGAGGTAAACATAGGGATGGTCGGACATGTTGACCATGGCAAGACAAGCCTTACGCAGGCCCTTACCGGCAAGTGGACTGACACGCACAGCGAAGAGCTCAAGAGGGGAATTTCAATAAGGCTTGGCTATGCCGATGTGGCGATGTATAGGTGCGGCCACTGCAAGGGGCCTGAGGCTTATAGCACAAAGCCTGTTTGCCCTTTGTGCGGCAAAAAGGCGGAAAAGCTCAGGATTGTTTCCTTTGTTGACGCGCCTGGCCACGAAACCCTGATGACCACAATGCTTTCAGGCGCCGCGCTGATGAACGGTGCGATTCTTGTGATTGCGGCAAACGAGCCTTGCCCGCAGCCGCAAACCGAAGAGCACTTGATGGCATTAAAGATGGCGGGCATTGGGCACATTGTTGTTGCGCAGAACAAGATTGACCTGGTTGAGCCTGAGAAGGCAAGGGAGAACATGAGGCAGATAAAGGATTTTCTTGAAAAGAACGGCTATAAGGATGTTCCGATAATTCCGATTGCGGCAAACTTTGCGGGAAACATTGATTTGCTGATTGAAACAATTCATGAAAAGATTCCCACGCCGAAATTTGACACCGAGAAGCCCCTGCTGATGTACTGCGCAAGGTCATTTGACATAAACAAGCCGGGCTCGGATATAAAGGAAATGAAGGGCGGTGTCCTTGGCGGAACAATCATCCAGGGAAAGGTGATTGTTGGCGAAAAGATTCTTGTAAGGCCGGGCATTGACGAAAAGGAAATTTCAACGGACATAAGGAGCCTTAGCTGCAGTTCGGGAAAGCTGGACAGGGCTGTTCCAGGGGGCCTTGTTGCCATTGGCACAGGCCTTGACCCAAGCCTTGCGCAGAACGACAGGCTAAGGGGGCAGGTGATAGGCACAAAAGAGAGTTTGCCCAAGGCAACAAAAGAGCTTGACCTTGAAATGAATTATATCAAGAGGATTGTTGAAAGGGTTGAAAGCAAAATAAATTCAAACGAGCCCATTGTGCTTACAATCGGGACAATGGCCGCGGCTGGCGCAGTTATAGGAATGCAGGGCGGAAGGGCAAAAATCCTGCTGAAAAACAGCGTTGTTGTTTTGCCTGGCCAAAAGATTGCAATAAGCAAAAAATCTTCGGGAAGGTGGCAGTTGGTTGCCTACGCGGTTGCAAAATGAAAGGGTTGCGCTTGACACCAATATGTTGCTTGCAATCCGGCAGCTTAAGGTTGATGTTTTTTCAGAGGTTGAAAAAATGTTCGGGAAAAAAGTGGAATTTGCCGTGCCGGAACAGGTTTTGGCTGAGCTTAAAGGGCTTGCCTTGGCGGAGGGAAAGGAAATGGGCAAGTCAGTGGCAATAGCCCTTGCGGAAATTGGGGGGCATTGCGTTGAAAAAAAGCTGGTTGAGGCGCCTGATGCCGATGCTGCGCTTGCCAAAATGGCAAAACAGGGTTTTGTTGTTGCGTCAAATGATGCAGGGCTTAGAAAAAGAATAAAAGGCTTTGGTGGAAAGGTTATGTACCTAAGACAGAGCCGTTTTCTGGAACTTGAATAAGGGGGGGAATAAAGGGTGTATAGCGTTGTAAAGGTCAGGGAAAAAGTCAGGGTTCCGCCGAAGCTGCTTGGTGGCAAGCTTGAGGACTCCATTCTTGAGATTGTTCAGGAAGGCTACGAAGGGCTTGTGGATGACGAAGTCGGCCTTGTCATTGCAATCACAAAAGCCGAAAATATAGGCGAAGGCAAGGTTGTTTTGGGAGACGGCGCGGCATACTATGAGGCTGACATTGAAATGCTTGTTTACAAGCCTTTGATGCACGAGGTTGTTGAAGGCAACATCTCCGAGGTAACGGAATTCGGCGCGTTTGTGAGAATAAGCCCTATTGAAGGCCTTATTCATGTGAGCCAGATAATGGACGATTTCATAAACTATGATGCAAAGCTGCCTGGCTTTGTGGGAAAGAAAACAGGCAGGAAGCTCACTGTTGAAGATGAGGTAATTGCGAGAATTGTCACCATTTCGCTGAAGGGGAACATCCAGAACAGCAAGATTGGCCTGACAATGAGGCAGCCTTTCCTTGGAAAGGAAGGATGGGACAAGAAAGACGAGAAGGAAGCCGTGCAAGAAAAGGGCAAAGGGAAGCCAAAAGCAGGGGAAGAAAAAGGCAAGCCAAAAACAGATGAAGAAAAAGGCAAGCCAAAAGCGGTGGAAGAAAAGCCGGCGAAAAAGGAAAAAGAAAAGGAAAAAAGTAGGGGCTGAATTTTTATGGTAAAAGAAAAAGCTTGCAGGAGCTGCAGGATGGTTGTTGAAGAAGAGGAAACCTGCCCAAATTGCGGCGGCGCAACCTTTACGACTTTCTGGAGGGGCTATGTTTTCATAGTTGACCCGGAAAAAAGCGAGATTGCGAAAAAGATGGGAACAGCCAGGCCTGGAAAGTTTGCTTTAAGGCTAAGCAGGTAAAAAATCTGGAAAAAAGGTTCGGGTGGTTTTTGAATGGAACTAGGGATAACCGGAAAAAAGGAAAACAGGTCAATGCAAAGGCAAGAGGTTGAGCTTGAGGCAAAGGATGCCAAGATTACGCCCAGCAGAAAGGAGCTGAGGCCGAAGATTGCGGCAATGCTTGGTGCAAAAGAAAACCTTACCGTGATAAAAAGCATAGGGCATTCGTTCGGGGAAAGGGCCGCAACTATAAGGGTAAATGTTTACGAAAACGAGGCTGCAATGAAAAAGGTCGAACTTGCCCATCTGATTGCAAGGGATGCAGGCAAGAAGGGCAGGGAACCAAAGGCGGACAAAAAGCAGGCTGGAAAAAAGGGAGAGAAGCCCAAAGCAAAAAAAGAAGGTGACAAATAATGCCAAAAAAGCAAAAGGAAAGGGCGGGAAAAAAGCAGAGGAAAAAGCACCCGAAGCACCTTAAGTCAACGCTCTACGAAACCAAAGGCGGCTCATTGGAAAGAAAAAGGAGAAGCTGCCCAAAATGCGGCCCCGGCGTCCTGATGGCAGAGCACAAGAACAGGCTGAACTGCGGCAAGTGCGGCTACACTGAATTCAAGGAAAAAAAGGCAGTTGAATGATTCTTGGCTTGCTCTTAAACATTTTATTTGACAGTTGCCTCATTGCCCTGCCGATTATTTTTCTTTTTTCAAAAAAGCACAGCCTGAAAAAGGCAGTGCAGGAACTTGGCTTCAGGAAAATCGGCGCATGGCAGTTCCTGAAAAAAACACTGCTTCTTTTCATCGCAATGATTGCGATTTCCATATGGCTTTCGCTTGCACTGAGCTTTCTCGGCTTCAACGACCTTGCGCTTGTGTCCAAATCCGTTGAAAAGGCGGGAATGGTTTTGCCTGTTTTTTTGTTGATTGCGGTGCTGCGCGTCATAAGCGAGGAAATATTTTTCAGGGGCTTTCTTGTGGAAAAAATCGGCATTGTTGCAAGCAGCGGCGTATTTGCATTGTTCCACACAGGATACGGCTCAGCCGCGGAAATGATAGGCGCTTTTGTTTTGGGGCTCGTGCTTGCAAAAGCGTTCCAATTAAATAAAAACCTCTACCCAAACATACTGGCGCACGCGGCATACAATGCAATTGCATTGGCTGCAATTTTCGGGATATGAAAAAATGGCAATAATAAAACAATTGCTCGGAGGAAACGAAAAGGCCATAATTGAAAAGGCCGCCAGGATAATGAAAGAGGGCGGCGTGATAATTTTTCCCACAGAATCAAGCTATGGCATCGGCACTGATGCCCTGAACGAAACCGCAATAAAAAAGATTGCGCCGATAAAAGGCCAATCCGAAGAAAAAAACATTTCCATCATAGTTTCTGATTTGGAGCAGGCAAAGCGCTTTGGAAAAATCGGCCTGGAAGCCGAAAAACTTGTGAAAAAATTCATGCCCGGCCCATTGACGCTTGTTGTGGAAAAGCAGCCGAACATTCCGGATTCGCTGGCAGAGAGGACGATTGCGTTCAGGATTTCAGGCAACAGGGTTGCAAGGGAAATTTGTTCAGCGCTTGGAAACGCGATTACGGCAACTTCGGCAAACATGCACGGAAGGCCGAGCACCTATTCGGCAAGGGAAGCCATAAGGGAATTCGACAGCAGGGTGCACATGATAATTGACGCGGGAGAATTGCCGCACAATGCGCCAAGCACAATTTATGACGTGGCGCAGAAAAAAGTTTTAAGGAACGGGCCGATAACGGAACAGCAGATAAAGCAGGCATTGGGTGAGTGAAAATGAAAAGTAACTGCCGATAGTATTCTTTTTGTTTTTATTCTGCTTTAACTCAAAATTGGAGAAAAAAGTTCAATTCACAAAAACAAAGGGATAATCAACCTCTCTATAGGCGAAAAAAACATGAAAAACAATGGTCAAACAAAAAAGGGGAAATAATTTCAGGATACTACACGAAAATTGGGTTTGTGATATATTAAAATAGGGGAAAGGACATAATGCAGATGAATGAAAGGCAAGATTTTGTTAATTGTTTTGTTGGTTCTCGTAGTCGGAATAAGTGGCTGTGTTGAACCAAGCCCCACTCCAATCCCCACTCCGATTAATTGTGCAAAAGAAGGGGAGAAGTATTCATTTCTTGGAGACACTGTTAACTGTCCAGGCTGCCCAGAACATTGTTGCGAAGGTTTGACTGAATGGGAGTCAGGATTTGATACACGTGTTTCAATTGCGAGTGAATGTTATGAAACAGGCATGGAGAGCGGGCTTCCTGTTGGAACCTGCATAAACTGTGGGAACGGAATATGTGAAAGCATTGAAGATGCGTGTAACTGCCCTCAAGACTGTTTTGGCGGAGAACATTCACATTACGCTACGGTGGAAGATTTCTGTAATACCTCCTGGAACCGTTTTTTAGAGCCTTGTAAAGACGTTATTAGCCACTTACCAATTTGTAGCCTCTGCATTGAACCAAGTCCTATCCCGACTAATTGTGCAAAGGCTGGCGAAATTTCTATGAATGATGTTACGGGAGAGTACAAGGAATGCTGTTCTGGTTTAGATGAAAAAGGAAGCCTACCTGACGGAACTCCTGAAGACTGTGAACGATTTTCTAATATGGAAGGATTTGGTTCAATATGTACTGATTGTGGGAATGGAAATTGTGAAGAATGGGAAAATCGGTGCATCTGTCCTGAAGATTGCAAATGACGATAGGGGTTCCGCCCCTATGACCCCGTGAATTTACTCTGCGGGCTTTTCAAGTCCGCAGTATCGTGCATTTTCATCTTTGTATCGTGTCGTCTATAACTTGAATATTGTGGTGCTGCGCTTGATTTTGTATGTATGCTCGCGCTTTTGCTTCGTCTGCGCCGAATCCTTGATGGTGTTCGTAGCCGCTCCAAAAACTGCCTCTTGGGTATAGCTTTCTGAAGTTGGGTTTTTCCTTGAATATCCGCTTGGCTGACCAGGTTTTCAGCATGGTTTTTGCTGTTCTGATACTGTATTTTTCTGGCACATTTGCATCAAAGTGAAGATGCGTTCCAACAAAACCGAACACACCAAACTTAAAGCCAAACTGCTTAAGTTCCCTGAAGCCAGCTTCACATGCTTGAATAGTGCTTCTTTTCCTGAACACGTTGTATCTGCATTTTGACACAAACATGAACATTACCCAGTTGCTCCGCGTGTCTTTACCTTTTTTCTTTCCAGAAACTTTTTTATCCTGATAGCCACTTAAAACTGTCTGCATATTGGAACCTCTTCGCGCCGCTAAAGGGCGCCGCGAAAGCGACGCCGCGCGCGATAGAGGAACAAAACATAAAATCGGAATAAACAGATATTGCCGCTGTATCTGCGAGCACAAAGGTGCCATTACAGTATAAATCGCAGAATTAGCGGCTCTGATAATAAGGGGTTATTAAAATCTGGGCTTAGTGGAACAAAACTCGTTGAAAAAATAATTGACGAGTATGGCATTGTGATAAGGACAAAGCCAATAAGAAAAAGGAAGCTTGAAATGCAGAGCAAAGATGGCATTACTTGCCTTGGAATCGAAAGCACCGCACTCTAGAGACTCTAGGCGGAGATACTTTCGGTGCCGCAATAGTTAGCGACAGCGAGGGCAAATGCAATATTCTTTCAAATGAAAAGGACAGTTATGCCACAAAGGAAGGAGGCATGGTTCCAAGGGAGCTTGCATCGCACCATTACGGCTGCGCAAAGCGTGTTATTGAAAGCGCTTTGGAGAAGGCAAAAGTTGAAATGCGCGATATTGATTTGGTTTCATTTTCACAGGGTCCGGGCATCGGAAACGCTTTGGTCGTTGGCGCTGTTGCCGCCAGGGCACTCGCGCTTTCAAACAAAAAGCCTTTGCTTGGCGTCAACCATTGCGTTGCGCACATTGAAATCGGCAAGGCGCTGACAGGGGCAAAGGACCCGATTGTTGTTTATGTGAGCGGCGCAAACACGCAGATTATTGGATATGAAAAAGGCAGGTATAGGGTGTATGGGGAAACCCTTGACATCGGGCTTGGGAATTTGCTTGACACCTTTGGCCGCAGCTTGGGATTGGGCTTTCCGGCAGGGCCTGCTTTGGATGCCATGTATTTTGAGGGCAAAAAATACGTTGAGTTGCCTTATACCGTAAAGGGAATGGATTTGGCTTTTTCAGGATTGCAAACGGCGGCAACGAACAAGATTGCAAAGGAAAGGAAAGAGGACCTTGTGTACTCGCTTTTGGAGAACGCCTTTGCAATGGTAACCGAGGTTTCCGAAAGAGCCTTGGCCCACACCGAAAAAAAAGAGCTTTTGCTTACCGGGGGAGTGGCGGCAAGCAAGGCATTGAGGAAAATGCTGGAAAAAATGTGCATGGATAGGGGCTGCAAATTCTTTGTGCCACCTTTTGAGGCTTGTGTGGATAGTGGACTGTTGCCTGCTTGGCTTGGGCTTGTCGAGTACAAAAGCGGGGTTAGGATGAAAGTAGAAGAAACAGCCGTAGATCAAAGGCAGCGGACAGACCAAGTTAATGTAACCTGGGTATAACAAAGCATTAACAGCAAACAAAGTAATTCTTCAATCAGCGGAAATCTGCTCCTTCAAAAGCACTTTAAAAAGCAAAAACGAATTTTATTCATGCTTATAAAAGATTCGGCCTTAATACTCAACAAAATCCCGGAAGGATTTGCCATTAGATTAAAAAATTCCAAAAATCCGTTTTTGCTTAAAACTTTGTATTATTATGAAGAGCTTGCCTCAATTGTAGAGATACTCAAGGTTGAAGGATGGTGGAACTCGGCCGGCAGGATATCTGTATCAAATAAAAGTCCGGAGTTAGTGAGTTTATTCAATGATTTGTTGACATTTCACAAAATAAAAACGTACAAAAACGCCCTAATCAAAGTAAAAATTCCTTCAGACTGGGAAAAAGACGGAATAAAAGTTTTGAAAGAAGGCAAAGAACTGAAATTTTATTTTGGCAGAAGCGGATTTACGACGGCACCAGACAGGATAGTATTTCACGATAAATTTGAACCAACAGAGTATAAGATAAAGCAAGCGGAAAAAGAACTTGTTTTCAAAACAAAGGCGTCAGAAAATGAACTATCTGCAAACTTAACAGGTATAGGTGTCTACGGAGTAATTAGGGCCAGCAATAAAGCATTTGTATACTTTCTTAACTCAGTTCTTAAAGAAAAAAGCAAATCTAAAGAAATTCGAATAAACAAAGAACTTAAAGATGCACGCCCAGACTTGATTGCAAAAGTATTCGCAAGATTGGTGGATTGCGAAGGAAGCATACGCTTCGGTGGACTAACAAGAAACATCCACATAAGAATGGCAAATGAATTGTATCTTAAAGACTGGCAAAGCTTGTTAGAAAAAATTGGAATAAAATCGGGAGTATACAAAGTAGCAAATGGAATGACGGGGTTGGTTATAACTTGCAACCAAAATTTCACAAAGCTTGCGGCACTTGGCTTTGAGCTTTGCCATGAAAAGAAAAAAGACAGGTTCAGAAAAATTTTAGAAAGCTATGGAAAACATCAATTCGAAAGAAATACAGCACAGAATACTTACCTAAGCCACATTATAAGAAATCCGAATATTAGTGCGCTTGAGCTTGCAAGGAAATTAAAGAAAGGCAAAAGAGTGGTTTCATATTACCTACAAAAATTAGCTGACAATAAACTCGTAAAAATAAAGGTAGTTGGCCAAAAATATTTCTACAGCGCCGTTGACCAAAGGCAGCGCACTGATGCAATTGAAGTAAACTGGGTTTGATTTATACATAACTAGTGCTTGTTTTGGCGCCTTTTTTGAAAAGTAGGCTA
>JBAZQI010000017.1:0-21887 GCA_041645325.1 archaeon | reverse complement strand
GTGAAGGGCTATGCAAAGTTTGAGAAAAAGGTTTTGACCCAGGTGACTGCCGCGCGAACCGCAATGATGGGCGCAAAAAGCCCGAAGGAAAGCGCAAAGGCCGAGAACATGCTTTCCGGCGCCCTGAAGACAATCTTTGCCGTTGCCGAAGCCTATCCGACGCTGAAGGCAAGTGAGAACTTCAGGTCATTGCAGGAAGAGTTTTCCGCAACCGAAAACAAGATTGCCTATGCAAGGCAGTTCTACAACGACAGCGCAATGCAGTTCAACACAGCCATAGCGGTTTTTCCGAACAACCTTGTTGCCGGAACATTCGGCTTCAGCAGGCCCAGGGAGTACTTTGAGGTAGGGGAATCCGATAAAAAGGTTGTGAAGGCCGACTTCAGCGACCTTGCTTAAGGGGCGCATTGAATTGTCCTTCTACGAGCAGATAAGCGCAAACAGGCGCACCACATTTGCCCTGTTTGCCGTTTTCTTTTTTCTAATCCTCGCACTTGGTTTTGCGGTTTCCTTCCTGATGGCGGACTATTTTTTCATTCCATTGTTCGGCATAATCGCAATTGTTTACATTCTTGTTTCCTATTACAACAGCGACAGGCTTGTTACCGCAATCTCAGGCGCAAAGCCGGCTTCAGAACAGGGGTTCAAGCAGCTTCACAATGTTGTTGAGGAAATGGCAATTGCCGCAGGCCTGCCAAAGCCAAAGGTTTACATAATAGACGATTCGGCAATAAACGCCTTTGCCACTGGCAGGGACCCGCAGCATTCCGTAATCTGCGTCACAACAGGCTGCCTTACCAGGCTGAACAGGGAAGAGCTTACAGGCGTTGTGGCGCACGAGATGTCGCACATCAGGAATTATGACATCAGGGTCATGACAATGGCTGCAATCCTTGTCGGCATTGCCGTTTTGCTGAGCGATTTTCTGCTCCGGATGTTTTTGTTCGGCGGCCTAACCGGGCAAAGCAGGGACAATGGCAAGGGCGGCCTGATAATGATTGCGGCAATTGCTTTTGGCGTCGTGCTTGCAATCATTACCCCTTTGATTGCCGAGGTGATAAAGCTTGCAATAAGCAGGAAGCGCGAGTACCTTGCGGATGCAAGCGCGGCTGAAATCACGAGGTACCCGCAAGGGCTTGCCTCAGCCCTCGGCAAAATAAATGCCGACACAGAACCCTTGGAGGCAGCAAACAAGGCAACAGCGCACCTGTACATCGCAAATCCTTTGAAAGGGCAAAAGCTTTGGATGAAATCATTGTTCAGCACGCATCCTGATATAAATGACCGTATTAACCGGTTGAGGGCTATGTAAAATTCCGTTTGGCTCTTTCTCTGCAAGGGCACAAGCCTAGTCCTTTATACGATTCAGGATACTACACTAGCCGGCTCCGCCTCCCCCTCCTCCGCCGCCCCCGCCCCCTCCTCCGCCGAAGCCGCCTCCGCCGGAGGTTCCGGATGCTGAGGCAAATGCCGAGGAAAAGCCTGAGGCAACAGAGCCTATTCCAGCCGAACTGAAGCTTGCATAGCTTCCTGCAAATATTGCGCCCTTGTATTCTCCTTTCATGCCCTCAAATGCATGGTCCATTGCCTTTTGCACCTGCTTTGCAACGCCCAAGGGAATGCTGTAAACAAGGTATTGTTCCCACAATGCAATGGCATCCGGAGGCATGTCCTTGAGGTTGCTGAAGTCCTGCAGGAACTTTTTCAAAAGCATCCAGCGCCTGTGGTGCAATGCGCCTTCAGGTGTCCTGTTTGGAAGGGCGTCGGGGAAAATCACTGAAAGAAAAATGGCCTCTGTTATTATCACAATTATTATTGCAAAATTCACAAAAATACCGGCAACTGCAAGCAGTGCTGTGCCTCCGATGAACGGCACGTAAGCCGTTTTTTTGCTGAAGAAGCCCATTTTTTCCGCCTCTTCCTTTACGGTTTTTTTCCAGTCTTCGGCAAGCAGCTGGCTTTTCATCCTGTCCTGCATCAGGTAATTCTTGAGTTCCTCCAGAGTGACAATATCGGGGGTTTTGTCCCTGACCTTTTTCTTGAAAATAAAGCCCTCGTACTTTGTTGCAGCCGCTTTTGATATAAGCTCAAAAACAATTTGCTCGCTTTCCTGAATCCCTTCCATTGACCTGTCCAGTATCTGAATCTCAAAATCGTCGCTTCCAAAAATTCCCAAAACCTTTTCTTTTTTCAGCGGCCTTATTTTGAGTTTTCCCTTGAGGCACAAATCAAGGATTTCCGCGGTAATGCATCCAAGGCTCGGGCTTTTTCCAAGGGGGTGCATTAGCGAGCTTACTATTGCAGGGCTGTAATTGTACGGCACTTCCCTTTCATATATTGCCTGCAATTCAACCTTCGGCTCCCCGCCCCAAAAATGCCAGCTTAGCGCAAAAACCGCAAGCTCAAGCAGCGCAAAAAGCAGGATGAACCAAGGATTTGACAGGAAACTCCTTGCCTCATCGGCCTTTGCCCACGCCTCTTCTTCCGCAACAATGCTTTCAAGGCCGTCGCCGCTTTTCACAACGGCAAATTCCGTGCTTTGGAGCAATGTTCTGGGAAAGAGCATTCTTATTTCAACCCACAGGCCTGCAGGAATTCCAAACGCCTGAAAGATTAGTTTCCTGTTTTCCTGCAGCCCTATTTTTCCATTTATCTTCGGGTGCCCCCAGCTGTAAACTTTGCCTGGGTCATCAACAGCCGCCGGAAGCAAGATTTCACCGTACAGTTCCTGCAATGGTTCTTCCCAGCCTGAGCCCCACGCCTTCCAATAAAACTCGGCGGCATCGTCATAGGCAGTTACTGCGTTTGCAAGCCGGTATTTTACCGTAAAAGTTCTCCTTTCATTGGAGGCATTGTAGTACCATTTTAGCCTCACGTCATTCCCTTGGTCTATAAGCTCATATTCCAGCGGAACGCCGTTTTCAAGCACTTGTGCTTCTTCAAGCAGCCATTCGCCTTTGGGAATGTCCCTGTATGCAAAAGAAAAAGACCCGTTGAAATTGAACGTGATGTTTTCCTCGGCCTCAACCAGGCCGTCGGGCATTATATTGTAATGCACTTCCGCCTTTTCCAAAGAATATGATTTTGCAAAAGCGCAGGAGCAAAGCAGGAAAAGAAAAAAAACCGTTAATGCTGCCTTTTTTTCCATCATTTAAAATAATGCCGACCTTGTTAATAACTTTTTTCCAGGCGCTCTATCCGGCATTGTTCCTGGCTCCGGATGCTTGCAATTGCCTTCTGTTTTTTCGCAGTCTGGAGTGAACCCAATCTACAGTGCCTGTAGGTTAGCGAGTAACTTCTTTTACGGTCTGCTGTTCAAATTCGGCTAGTGGAATGCCTTCCTTGGATGAATTGCCTTTGTCAGAAAATGCACGCTATGGATTACGCTCGTGCTCCTTTCTCCCCTGCATACTGCATCTATTTTGTCAATAACAAGTTTTGCGTTCTTTCTGATAAGGGTACACGTTTGCTGTTTAAAAATGATAAAAATTTTACCCCTTTTTCCTTTGGTCGAAAATTGCATATGTGCGCAAAGAAGCTGTTTTTAAATTTGATTGTGGCAGAAAGCGATTCTATGTCATCCAATGGATATTTGAATAGTATAGCGTCAACAGTTTCTATTTCTGAGTAATTTTTTTCAATTTTTGGGCTAAGGGTTAACAATATTACCATTTTGTCTTCAAAAATTTTTAGAATTGGATTAAAATTTTCTTTTGCAATCACCAGTGGAATCGCTTTTAATCTCCTTGCGTATAGTCTGAGTCGGATTTCTATTCCTTCTGCCGGAATTTCTGAAAGTTCCATTTTTGCCTCCGTCCAACACACTACTGGCCAGTTCGTTTGAAGGTTTTATAGCTTTCGATGAAAGTAATGCGGATTTCAGGTTATAAGGTTTTGTATTGATGCTAGGCTGTAGATTTGCATTATTTGTTGTGGACTGGTTCGTTTGGTGAACAGGTGAACGGCCGCTTATTTTTTTTCCAGAGCCCTATTGTCATTGGAGCACTATATTATTCTTTTCAGCACGAATTCCGGCTCAAACTTTTGCAGGTCCTTGTATTCCTGCCCTGTTCCAACGAAGAGAATGGGCTTCCTGAGCTTGTACAAAAGTGAGATTGTTGTGCCGCCTTTGCTGTCGCAGTCTATTTTTGAGAGAATGAATGCGTCAATGCCTGCAATTTTGTCGTATTCTTTTGCCTGCTGCAGCAGCGCCTGCCCTGTGAACGCTTCCCCGACATAGATTTTCATGTCGGGCTTTATTACCCTCGAGATTTTTTCAAGCTCTCCCATGAGGTTTCTGTTGGTTTCCTGCCTTCCCGCGGAGTCGATGAGCACGGCATCAATGCCCTTGCTTTGTGCCGCCTTTACCGCGTCAAATGCAACAGCCGTGGGGTCTGCGCCGTATTGGTGTTTTATGACCCTGATGCCGAGCCTTTCGGCGTGCTTTTCAAGCTGTTCTATGGAAGCAGCCCTGAAGGTGTCTCCGGCCGCCCAAATAACTTTGATGCCCTTGCTTTGGAGATAGTGTGTGAGCTTTGCAATGCTTGTGGTTTTTCCGGCCCCGTTTGGCCCCAAAAAAAGAATTTTGTAGGGCTTTTCCTTTTTTGCCCTTATTTCTTTCACCAAATCAATTTCATCGGTTTGCATCATTGAGGCAAGTATTTCCAAAACCTGCCTTTTTACAAAGTCTTCGACGCTTTTTCCCCTCGGGATTTTTTGGTCAACAAGCTTTTGCTTTATTTCGCGGCATATCTCTTCAGCTGTTGTCTGTTCAACATCTGCTTCAAGGAGCGCAAGT
Organism: archaeon; assembly: GCA_041645325.1. Taxonomy (GTDB): domain Archaea; phylum Iainarchaeota; class Iainarchaeia; order Iainarchaeales; genus JAFCCL01. Next base: position 17,089 of record JBAZQI010000017.1, on the reverse strand, counting down.
TCAAGTTCCCACAGGAGGCCTTTGAGGTCAGATTCCTTCAATTCAACAGCGCCTGTTATTGCCGCCTTAAGCCTTCCTTTTATGGAGACCTTTGCCCTGAGTTCCCTTTTTTCTTCAACCGGCAATTCCTCTTCAACGGTTTCTTCACAAGCTTCAGCAGGCTCTTTCCCGGTTTCCTGGGGAGCCTCTTCTTCTAAAGGCGCTTCTTTTTCTTCCGGTTCCGCAATTTCTTCAAAAGCATTTGGTTTTTTCCCCTGCTTTTTTTCTCCGGGCTGCCCTGCCTGTACAGTTTCAACTGTTTTTGCTTTCTGTGCAACCTGAATAGGCTTTTCTTTTTCCGCCTTTTCGGGAAACGCCTTTTCCTCTGCGGTTTTTTCAGAAAGAGCTTGCGTTCTGTGCTCTACTTTTCCTTTCACTTTTTCGGCGAATTTTTCAAGTTTTTTCTTAAGGAGGTCAAACAATTTAGCTCACGCTGCTTACTTCTGCTTTTCCTGATTCCTGCGCTGCCTTTTGCCCCTGCTGCAGTATCTCAGTTATGCCCTGCATGTTTTCCTGCAGTTTCTGCATTTCCGCCTGCGTCTGGGCCAGTTCATTTTTAATTTTTTCCATTTCTTTTTCAAGCTCTGCCGCAACCTTTTCAGCATCCTCCTCTATGAGGACATTGCTGGCCAGGCTGCTTTTAACCCTTTTTGCGTTTGCGATTTTTGCTTCTGCGAAAACGCCCGCACCCAGCGAAATCATGGCGTTTTCCCCTTCCTCTGTTTTTGCTATCTCTTGTACAGCGTCCCTTGCGGCCATCATTTCCATAAGTGCCTGCTGCAGGCCCTGGCCTCTCCTTTGCAGCGCTTCGAGCTTTGCCTGGTCGCTTCTGTATGCGTCAAGCAGCTGCTGCCCTGTAACCTTAATTTCCTTCTTGCCTTCCGCCATCTTCTTTCACCTCTTTTGTTTCCCTCACAAGAATCCTGTTTCTTTTGATTTTGTTCTTGCTTCCCATCAGGCAAAGCGCCTTTTCCACGGCAAAGGAAGCGCTTTGCGCCTTTACCTTTTTTGAAAACCGCTTTTTGCCTTTTTTTTCCGTTATTTCGCCTTCAACCAAAAAAATCTTCTGTTCCGCCATGAAATCACCCTCTCAATCCTTCGTCAATCCTTGCAAGCTCAAAGCCTGTTGTGTTAATGCCGGCCAGTGCGGCATCGCTGTTTGCTATCAGGCTGTTGCCAAGAAAGCAGTCGCCTGCGTTTGCGGTTGCCTTTGCGCCTTGGATCCCGAAATGCTTTTCTATTTCCTTCGCTTCCTTGTCCGAAGCCATTTTGTTCAGCACAAAGCCCTTGTTTGTGGCAACAATGCCTGCCCCCACAATGTCCGAGCCTGCGATTGTCGCAACCATAAGCTTTATGCCCAAAAACTTTTCCATTGCTTTTCGCTGCTTTTCCGAAAATGCGCCTGCGCAAATTCCCCTTGAATCGTTTGTCTCAAGCAAATTTCCAACCGCGCTGAAATTTTCAACTATTTTGACCCTAATGCCTGCATCCAGCAGTTCCTTTTCTTCCTTTTCCTCAAGGACGCTTCCTGCGACAATGCCCCTGCTGTTTCCGGCGGCAAGCACGCCTAAAAGGCCGCTGTTTGCAATGCTTGCCTTTACAATCTCCGCGCCAAAAAGCCCGGCAACCCTTTTTTCTTCTTTTGCTGAAATCGTCTTTGGCACCAGGACAAATTTTTCCGTTGCGATTGCAAAAATTCCCACAAAAGGCGTTTCCCTCAAGGCGCCAAGCTCAATCCTCATCAGGCTTACTCCCTGCCCTTTTTTATTGCCGCTTTTTCCGCAGCCTTTTCCGCCATCTTTTTCTCTTCCTGCCTCTTTTCCTTTTCTTCCTCTGCAGCCTTTTCCTCGCCGGTTTTCTTCTCAGCTGCCTTCGGCTTTTCTTCCTTTTTCTCTTTCGGCAGATGAATCTTTTCCCCCTTAAGGAAAATGTTCGCCTTGCCGTCAGCAAAAACAATCTTTACCTCAATCTTTCTCGGGACATGCTCCCTTCCCTGTTTCCACAGGAACTCGTTGACAGCATTGCTAATCAAAACATTGTTCCCTGCTGCCCTGAAGTGCTTGAATGCAAACTTTCTCAGGAAAAAAAGCGCCTTTTTTGCCCTCTTCGGCCTTGCGTAATTGTAGGCCTCCTGCAGGTTAACTGTGAACTCGCGTTCAACCTTTTCGGCCACTTTTTCCTTCTTCTTTTCCTTAGCCATGAAACATTACTCCTTTTGCCTTCTCAGCGCAGCCTTTTCCCTGTGCTTTCTTTTTCTGTAACTATCGCCCAAATCAACGTCTTTCCATGTGCGCTTGCTTTTCGGATTCCAAATCCTTTTGCCCGCTTTCTGCAGAACCCACACAGGCGCGTTTGTCATGCCGGGCCTTATTTTTTTCCTGCTGGCAATCAAAAAATCCTTGAATTCCTCGTCCTTGTTCCTTGCCATAGCCGTCACGTCCGGCTGGTACGAGTGCCATCTTCAAACCTTTTTTTTACAAAAAAGGTTTGCGAAATTTCGATGCCACAAGCTCGTTTCACTCGCACTTCCAGCCTTTTTTTACCTTCACTTTCTTGTAATCTTAATCTCCCTCTTGTTCCGCAGCTTGTCAAGCAACTGCTTCAATTCAGGCTCTTCAAGCCTGCCCTGCAGCTGCCCTTCATTCGCAAGGTACAAAATCACCTGTGCAGCCTTAAGGTACAGCTCGTTGTTGACAAGCCTTACATTGTTGAGCCTTGTTCTTGCAGCCTCGGACAGCAGGTTTCTCACGGCAAAATCAATTTTTGATTCCGCCTCTTCCCGCATTTCCTCTTCAAGCTGCCTTTTCTTCAACTCCTCCATTTTCCTTTTCTTGAATTCCTCTGCTTCCATCCTCAGGCTTCCTGTCCATTTCCCAATGCGGCAAGGGCATCACACAGCTGGTTCCTCGGCCTTCTTTTCAACGTGCTGCTTTTCCTTCTTTTTGGCGTCATCTTTTGCCTTTTCCTTTTGCTTTACTGCCTGCTCCTGCTTTCTCAAAACCTCTTCAACTTTCTTCTCATCAACAGATTTTTCCTCGTGCTTTTCCCTTTCTGCCCTGGCAACTGCCTTTTCCTGCTCAAACTGCTTTGCAATTGCAACAGCCTCTTTTGCCCTCTGGTTCAAATAGCCCTGGCCCTTTGCCGTAACAACCCTGCCTTTCTTGGCTTTCTTGACAAGCCCCTGCTTTTCAAGGTTCTGCAGGCAAACCCTTATGATTTTGCCCCCTGCCTTCCTGAAATGCGGCCTTTTGCAGCCCCTTCTCTGCTTGCCGCCATAATAGCTTCTCAAGGAACCTGTGCCCAAAGGGCCTTCCTTGTAAATCCTGTAAAGGATGCTTGCCATCCTGTCAAAAAACCAGTCGGGGTTATCAGGAGCCCTTTCAGTGTGTGCCCCTGTCTTCACAAAAAAAGACCACTCAGGCTGCGTTATTCCCTGCTTTTTCAAATCAACGGAAACAGCCTTAATCAAGGCAGACGCCGGAACATCAAAAACACCCACGTAATTCACATCCTCAATTTTGGCACTTTTCAGTGCATTTGCTCAAATTCCCGCCAAAGCGGAAACAAGCTTCCAAAAAAACAGAAGCCTTAACCTAATTATTGAAAAAGAAGCTTTAAAAATGCTACTCCTCTTTCCGGAAGAGGCATTGCAGCAAAATGCTGCGAAAGGATTAAATTAGCCAATTCCGCAATTCTTTCCATGTGCCCTGTTTTATACGGCGGGAGAAGGCCGCGGTTGGCCAGAAGAATCCAAAGGGGAAAAAGGCTCGGTGGAAACTACGAAGGGGTTGTTTTTGAATCAACCGTTACCTTGAAAAAGCACGGCAAAACAAGGGCAATCCTTCTTGCAGAAAAACAATTTCACGCGCCTGCGATAAGCCCGCCTGAAGTGCTCCGAAACCCAAAAAAACAGTTTGAAATAATGGCAGGACTAAAGCGCTTAAATGCGGAAAAAAAGCTCGGCCTGCACATTCTCCCCACAATAAGGCTAAGGAAAAGTTTTGGGCGAAGAAGGCTGGCCTTTTTCTTAACCCGCTATAAAGAGATTGCGGAACTTACCGAAGAGCAGTGGCACGAAGTTTTTGCCCAAAGAAAAAAAGAGGATGACCTTTTGGTTAAGAACGGCTATAGGGCTTACCACGATGCGTGGAAATTAATTGAAGACCCGGTAACAAAAAAGCCAACCTATTACATAGCGGACTTTGGGGGTGTTGAAAAAATTGAAACTGCCGCAAAATTATTGGATGCCCACGCAGCCAAAAATGTGCAATCCGCTGCAAAACCGTCTTGAGTCTGCTTGCAGCATGGAAATTGCCTAAGCTAAACCAGCCAACAGAATTAATAAACGCCCCTGGGCTAAAATGCTGAATCTCTTCAAGGTACCAATTACTTTCCCTTTTTGAAGCAGAACCCGCATTCTTTGCATTTTATTTCAACAAGCTCGCCTTGTTCGGCGAATTCCGCGTTTTTTCCCTTAACCAAAAATGCGCCGCATTTTTTGCAAAACCTTTTCTTCAATTCAGCCGGAATGACTGCCTTGTTGCGCGTGCCAAGCTTTCTTGCAAGCTCAACATACCTTTTGCTGCGCTCAGGCTGCTTTTCAAACTCCTGTTCAGCAACCTCAAACAGCCTGTAAATCCTTTCAAGCGCGATTTCGCGCCGCCTGTTTTTTGAAGACATGATGCGCCCGCCGGGATTCGAACCCGGGTCATCACCTTGGAAGGGTGAGATCCTGCCGCTAGACTACGGGCGCATTATTTTAACGATTTCTTTGTGGGTGGGAACCTTTTTTGTTTTTCTAAATATTTTGTACTTGGTTATGTGTTTTAAATTCTTGGGTTTGATTGTTTTGAAGAACCTGTGAACTTGCAGCTGGTCATAAATGTAGACGCTTTTTCCAGAGAGGCTTGCCGAGAATCCGAGCAGCGTTAAGGCATCTTTTACATCTTTCAGGTATTTTGGGCTGCAGCTTATGTATTCCACAACGCCTGAGTTCTTTCTTCGCCTGTGGAAGCTGCCGTCGGTATCAAACAGGCCGCGCAGGTAGCATTTCAGCAATGCTTTGTTTTTCATTATTCTTTTGGGAATTCTCATCCTGTTTTTTCTGTTGCCTATTGGGAATTGGTGTTTTTCTGAAAGAAATTCCTTGAGTTTCTTGGAATAAATTCGGCATTTAATTCTTGTGCCCTCGCTGATTACTTTTGGTGGCAACCTGAACAGTGTGGCAAATAGATTTTTGATGTGTTTGTCCACGTACTCATAGTCTACAATTGCGCTGCAGGTAATGCTTACATCATTTCCTGTTTCACAAACGCAACCGTCGCCTCCCAATGCCCCCAGAAGTTCTGCTAATCGTGCGTCAAGTTTGGGTTCATGCGGTTCTTTCAGGCCATAACCGGCCAGTTCTATTGTTTTAAGTGCCGAGTATTTTGAAAAAGGCAGTTTTTTCTTTCTGCAGATGAAAAGCAATCTTTTAATGGGCAGCCTGCTTTTTTCTCGCAGGTATTGAAAAACCATGCTGCGGTTTACTTCCAGAAGCTTGGCTATCTCATCCCACGTAATACCAAATGTTTCTTTCAATTCCTTAAGAATTTTTTTCTGTTCTCCTTCAGGTAAATCCAAGAATAGTGGCATATGTTACTTTTATTCCTTTTTATTTAACCTTTTTTTTAAACTTGAGATTTCCGGTAATACCTTCTCATTGCCCGTTGATTTAGGTATCATTTTAATTCATTTGCAATTATTTATCCATTAATGAAGGGTTTGCTTATTGCAATTGAGGGCGCTGATGCTTCCGGCAAGCATACGCAGGCAAAGCTTCTTTTTGAAAGGCTGAAAAAGGAAGGCTTTTCCGGCGCAATGGTTTCTTTTCCGCGTTATGAAGAATTTTGGGGCAAGCTTGTGAAAAAATACCTTCGTGGGGAATTCGGCTCCCTGCAAGAGGTAAAGCCAGAGTTCGCTTCCCTTCTTTATTCGCTTGACAGGCTTGATGCAATGCCCTGGATTGAGCAAGAGCTTGGCAAGGGCAAAATTGTTGTCTGCGACAGGTACATTGCGAGCAATGTTGCGCACCAGGCCGCAAAGTTTGAAGGAAAGGGCAGGCAGGAATTTATCCGCTGGCTTGAAGCAGTTGAATCAAGGCTGCCGCAGCCGGACTTAACCATTTTTCTTGACCTGCCTGTTTCTGTTTCAGCCAACCTGATGAAAGGCAGGGCCAGGGAAAAGGACATCCACGAGCTTGACTTAAAGTACCTCGAGGCTGTAAGGGGCGTTTACCTTTCCTTGAGCAAGAGGCCCGGCTGGTTCACTATTGACTGCTTTTCGGGAAAGGGAATAAGGCCAAAGGAAGAAATTCATGGCCTGCTTTGGCAAAAATTGCGGGAATACCTTTAAATATTTCTTTTGCCTATTTTTGCCGGTTTGCATGGACTACGGCGAGGTTTTTCATTTTTCGTTCAGTTGGAGGAACAACAGGCGTTTTCTGAAGTATGCTGGCGTGGTGTGGCTTTTGCACGCGCTTTTTCTTCTTGCCCTGCTCGGCCTTGCATTCTTTTTGTTCAGGGACCTTTTCTTGAGTTTGCTTTCCGGAAGCTATTCCAGCTTCAAGGCAATGCTGCTTGACCCTTTGTCGACAGGCGCAAATGCGATTACTTTTTTCTTTGCCACAATTCCCTTTTATTTTCTCTTTCTGCTGATTGCCTTTTACATTCAGACCCTTGTGTTTCTTTTCGGCTTTGACCTTGCATCAATAAAGACCCCGCGCTTTGGGCCAATGCAGTTTTTTACGCTTTTTTTTATTGAAATTGCAACGCCTTTTGCCGCGCTTTTTTCGGTTTACAACAGGAGAATGCTTTTGCTTCCGCTTGTAGGCATTGTCTTTGTTCTGGGCTCTTTTATTCCCAGCCAGGCGCTTGCGGCCGGAAGCCTTGCGCTTGCCGCCGCTATTTTCACAGCATACCTTTTTGTCTTTGCATACAATTTTGCAAGGCTTTTTTTCTCAGGCATCGTTTTCCTGGAAAGGGGCTGTTCCCTTTCCGAGGCTCTCGGGGAAAGTAGCAAAATAACAAAGGGGAAAATCATGCGGATTTTGGCTGCCTTTGCCGCAATTGTCCTGATTGTAGGCATTGCAAGCTCAATAATCCTCATATCTCTTTCCCTGCTGGCGGCTTTCATCTCCTCCTATTACCTTGCGTCAAACTTTGTCGTTTCCTTTGCGCTTGCCGCAATTGCCTCGGCAATGCTGCTTTGCCCTTTCCAGATGCTTTGCTGCAACTTTGCCCTTGTTTCAATATACAAGCAGATTTTGGAAAAATGAATGCAGCGCCATTCCTACTGCTATTTGTCTGATTTGCCCAAGCTTGCCATTACTTCTCATAGTGGTCAAGCCATTAAAAGCAAGAAAAAGTTTACCTTCTGCGCCGCCTTTTTACTGGCCTATTAACATAGCCTGGTTTTGCTTTTTTTCCTTCAAGCGCCTGTATTGAATTCCAAATCAAATCAGCTTCCCTATTGCTGGCGGTTTCTATTTGTTTGCGCAACAGTTCAATCGCCTCAGGGTGTGACGGGCCCTCATGCAACAAAGCCCGCAAATTATCAAAATCGGGTTTTCTTGGTTTGCCTTTTTGTTTGAAAATTTTTGCACTGCCAATTAGTATCTCTCTTGGGATTCCAAGCTTCTTTCCATTTTCACAAAGTGCCGAAAGCCTCAAACATAGTTTTTCACTTGCGTTTTCGCACATCTGGCAGATTGCCACCAGCTGCCTGCCAATGCGGGAAACTTTCGCCTTGTCTGGATCATAGTGCTTTGCCCCGCCTGTTATCGGGCCTGCGCCAAGCCGGTCTAACTCGTAAACAGCCGCGTTACCGATTTCGTTCCAGTATCTTCTTTGCGGCGCAAGCTTTTTTATTTTCTGCAAAATAGCCTTTTGCTGCTGCGAAAGTTTCGGCATAATTGAATGCGGTTGCCGGGAATTGAACCCGGGTCTCGACCTGGTTGCATGCCTGGCATAGCCAAGCGTTCTTTTCGCTTTGCGAAGCATTTTTTCCCAAGGCTTTTTCTGAACCCATGGGGTTCAGAAACCATAAGAGGTGCTTTAGCATCTCTAAGGTTTTGCCCGAGCAAAAAATGGCTTTCAAATCGCAACAGCGATTTTGGTTTTCCCAAGGCTTTTTGCCGTGAGGCAAAAAGGCTTCTTTCGCAAGCCTTTCTTTTTTAAAGAAAGGCTTTTGGCAAGGTCGAAGCATAACCACTAGCCTACAACCGCTTCTAGAAATTATCTTGACAACAATTCTTTTAAAAGAAGCACAATGGCTGCAATTCCTATGCCTATTGCCGCCATTATGCCTGTTTCAATGGTGAATATTCCCTGCAGGTCGATTGCCTGTGTAACCGGCTGGTATTGCCCCTGAATTTGGGCTGGGGGCTGTTCCGGCAATGGCTTGCCTTCCTGCACTGTTATCGTTGTTTCGTAGTCTATGCCGTCCCCTTTTATTGTAACCGCGTAGCCCTTGTTTTCAATGCTTTCAATTGAAACGCTTGCCTTTTTGCTTTCAAAGCCGGGCACCGTTATTTCCTGTTCATTGCCTTCGACAGTTATTGTTGCCGTTGCGTCCCTTGCACCAATATTTTCAAGCTCTATATTTACAATAAGCAGCCCCTCCTGGATGATTGGAATAAGGCTTGCGAGTTCAATGTCGGCTTCTTCCTTTAGGCCTGTTGTGCCAGGCAGGACCTTGAGGCTTTCCTCTGCTTCGTCTCCAAGCGCGATTATCCTGTATTGGCCTGAAAGGTATTCATTTTTTTTGAGTTCCTTGTCAACCCTTATTTGCCATGAAATTTCCTTTTCTTCGCCTGGCCCAAAAAGCAGGATTTTTTTGTTTTCCTGTGCAGTAAAATCGGCTGGCAGCACAAGGCTAATCCAGCCTATTACATTGCCTTCTATCCCGTTGGCAACGCCTGCCTTGAGTTCGTGCCATTTGTTTGTGGGCATCACGATTTTTTCCGTTTCTATTGTGAACACTTTGCCGAATTTTTGCGATGATTGGAGTTCCACGCTTGCCTGTTTTTCCTCAATGTCTATAGAGGCTGTCTGCACGGCGCTTGCCTTGGAGATGCTTGACTCTGCCGGGTCGGAAAAAACGCCTCTTTGCATGTGCGTGCCGTCCACTACGCCCGCTTCTCCAAATGTGGGGTCAAGGGAAATCCAGCCGCTGTTTGGGCTGTATGCCTGGAGCCATGCATGGTTGTTCCAGCCCAGGTGTTTCTCCGGGTTGAAGGTGAGGCCTGTTACAATCCTTGTCGGAATGCCTTTTGCCCTAAGCATTGCGGCTGCAACAACCGCAAATTCGTCGCAGACTCCTTTTCTTGTGCCCAGTGTTGAGATTGCGGAATAAGTTTCCGGGTAAAAATTCAGGTCATATTCTATGTTGTCGTATGTCCATTGTGTTACATCTGCAATTGTTTCAAGCAGGCTGTTGCTGTCAAAGGTGTTGAGCGCCATTGTCCTTATTGTTTCGTGGTTTGATTCTATGTTTTCGCTCGGCTTCAAAAATTCGGGAAATTCGCCTATTTTGTTTGAGAGGCTATAGTCCTGAAGCTCAGGCAGCATTGCGTCTGTTTCAATTACCGCGTCAATTTTGTATGTGAAGCTTCCAACACTCTTAACCTTGAACAGCGCGTACCTGTTCCCGAATTCGTCTTCTTTCGGCTCAGCCCGCACCTGCTTGCCGTTTATCTCAAGGGTTTCTTCAAGCAAAATGATTTTTTGGTATTCTGTATCCCTGAAACTCAGAATTTCTATTTTTGCCTCTGTGCCGTTCAGGCTTCCGGTTATGCTTCCCTGCCCTTCTATCAAGACATGTGCCCTTACTGTTTGCATGGCAGTGCTGTTTTCAATTTCCGCCGAGAATGCGCCAGTGCACAGAAAAACAAGCAGGGTAAGCACGGCAATTTTCCCACTGTGCATTAAAGCTTCACCCTTTTTCCGTCCCCTGCCTTGAAAACATTGTTTTTTATTACAGGGTTCCTGCTTGCCTCAATCAGGTCGCGCAAGTCATCTTTGCTTGCCCGAACCTCCCTGAACACAAGGTCTCCGCCGCTACCTTCCATTAGGACATCTATTGGGATTTTTCTTCCCTTGTCTGGCATGCTTTAAGTTAAGGCAAAACCCTTATTTAACCTTTTTGAAAAAAAGCCGGAAAAAATGGGCCCGGGGAGAATTGAACTCCCGGCCTATGCTTTGTAAAAGCATCGTCATAACCACTAGACCACGAGCCCGTGCTTAATTTCTCTGGGCAGAAACCTATTTTAATATCCTTGTTTTAACGGGGCGCATGCTTGCGCTTCATGCTTCCATTTCGCCCATTAGTCCTTTGGAACAACAATGTTTCCGAATCCCTGCCTTGCTGCCAGAACAACTGCTTTCAAGAAAAAGCGCTTTTTGTTGTATCCCAACATTTAAATATTCTGAAATCGTTGAATAATAAGCATAAGAAAAGGGTGTTTTGTTTTATGTCTTTAAAGCTCACTGTCCCAAACTCTTTTTTTCATCTTGTGGTGGCTTTTATAGTGACTGTTTTTGTGGTTGGCGCTTTTGCGTATGTTGTTTTGCCCGGTGTTGTTCCAAACCCCGGGCATGCTTTGTCCACAATTCAGGGTTATTTTCAGGGTGATGCCAGCCTGGTTCAGTCGCTTGCAAAGATTCAGCAGCAGGTCACTGACCTGTGTGCTGCCGGCAGCAGCATAAGGGTGATTAATGCTGATGGCACGGTTTCCTGTGAAGTGGATGATGTTGGTTCTGGCGGCGCCCAGTATTCTTTCGCAACAATTGATGCCCCTTTAGGCACAGACCCTGCGGCTGAAAGCGCAAATGACACGCTTGTCCTCTCAGCGGCTTCTGGCATAACTATTACCGGAAACTCAACAACTGACACAATTACAATAGCCCCTGACACAAGCTATCTGCAGAGGCGTGTTTCAGGCTCTTGTGCTGCCGGAAGCTCTGTAAGGGTTGTCAATGCCGACGGCACTGTTGCCTGTGAAGCAGACGATGTCGGTGGTACTGGCGATATTACAGGGGTCGCAGCTGGAACAGGCCTTAGTGGCGGCGGAACAAGCGGCGATGTTACATTAACTGCGGACACAAGCTATTTGCAGAGAAGAGTAACAGGCACCTGTGCAGCCAATCAGGCAATCAGGGTTGTTAATGCCGACGGCACTGTAACTTGCGCAAATGTACCTTCAAGCGTTCTTTGCACTTTTGCCGGGACGACTTATAGCACTGGAGCCCGTTGCAAGACACATGATGTTTGCGGGGGTGGTATTTGCACTTTTTATTATCAGACCTGCCAGCCTGATGGCAGTTGGGTCGCAAATTGGTGCGCCACAGCTTCATGTAATTTTCCGTGGTGTTGAAGCGATAGATTATAATAGGCAAACGAGGCTTGCAATGTTTTAAGTGCTGAGCGGGAAAATATTATGCCGCGGGTTGTTTCCATGATTTCTGCAAGGCAATGTTTAAATATAATAAAAGTGTTATTTCTTTCAGTGAAAAATTATGGCTTTGTTTTATTTTGGAAAAAGCAGGGTTTTCCTGCCAAGGCTTTTGGGCGCCTTTGTGGTTGTGCTTGCCATTGTGATGTTCATTGTTGCTGCCGGCCACATGTTTGACACATGGGACACGATAAAAAAGTACCCTGATTGCATTGCGCAGATTGGCACTGGCACGGATGCGATTTCAATGGCGAAGTACCTTGACTGCAAGGACTCATTGTACAATATTACCGGCCTGCAGTTGAGGGCTGACCAGCCGAGGATTACCTCCAGGCAGTTTGCGGTTACCCTGCTTACTTCAATTGCCTGGCTTTTATGGTGGGCCGCGGTTTTTGTCTTTGGCCTTTTCCTTTACCACACAAGGGTTGTCAGGCCCTCAGGCCTGGCCAAGCCAATGTTAAGTGAAGAAAAAAGAAAAAAGAAGTAATGGTTTCAATACAGGGTTGAAACCCTTACTTTTTCTGATTCTTCAATCCTGCCTTTTTTTACGCCGACAAGCTGCTTTACTTCGCTTTTTTCGGCTTCTTCAAGCAGCCTTTTGGTCACAATGCCGTCAAGCACTATTGCTTCCGCCTTGTGCTTTGGCATTTCTTTCAGGAGGTCGCGCACATTTACCTCTTTGACTGTTTTCATTTCAGAATCCAGAAAGCGCGCTTTGAGGCTTCCTTCAAGCTCCCGCATTGCCTGTGAAAATGCGCCCAAATCCCTTGGCCTGATTGTCATTTCCCTTTTTTCCTCTGAAAACGGCCTTGGCCCCGCCATTTCGTTTTCTCTTGGCTCAAGCTCTCTTCTTTCGCTGCTACCCTCGCTTCTCGGCGTCCTGTCCATGCCTCCAAAGCCTTCTCTTCTCGGGCCACTGCCTCCGAAGCCCCTGTTCCTTGGTTCAAATTCTCTTCTGTTTCCGAAGCCACTGCCTCCGAAGCCGAATTCCCTTTTTTCTCCAAACGTTCTTCTTTCCCTCGGCTCGCCGAACTGTGCGCTTTCCCTTCTGCTGCCTGAGCCGAATTCCTTTCTTTCTCCAAAGGGTGCGCTTTCCCTTCTTTCTTCAAATGAGTTTCTTTCTACAGGGCCTATTTCCCTTTTTTCCTCAAAGCGGTCGTTTCTTTCGTCAAACCTTTGGCTGCCGTTTCTTGTGGCGAACGGGATTTCGGCGTGAAGCGCCTTGCCAATCGCTTCTTTTTTTCTCAGAGAAGCAAGTATTTCCTTGAGTGTGAGTTCTTCAACTTCCTTGCCGTCCGGGGCCCTTGCAATGAAGTCAACTTTGATCGCCTGGCTCAATTGCCTTGCTATTATGTCCCCGCCCCTGTCTCCGTCGGCAAAAACAGTTACTTCCTTGCCCCTTGCAAGGTTGACTATTGTCCTTGAGACCTTTGCTCCGCCTACGCCTGCAACGTTTTTTATGCCGTGCTTGACAAGGTTTATGACATCTGCCCTTCCTTCAACAAGGATTAGTTCTTTGCTTGAGTCAACTTCAGGGCCTATTGCAATCCTGTCCCTGCCTATTTCCTTGAGTTCAGATGTCCTTGCCTGCCCTTTTATTTCCTCTGCAAGCTCCTGGGTCTCAGGCATGTCTGCCCCCATTTTTAGCAGCAACTCTTTTGCCCTTTCGGTGACAGCCTTTCTTTTTTCTTTTCTTGCGTCTTCAATGGATTCTGTCTTGAATTCGCTGTTGCACGGTCCCACCTTGTCAACCGATTCTATTGCAGCTGCAAGAATGCTTGTTTGGACCCTGTCAAGGCTGCTTGGAATAATCAGTGTTCCGACTGTCTTGCCGCTTTTTACCTGTGTTTCAACCTCTATCCTGCCGAGCTTGCCGTTTTTTTGCAGCTCTTTGAGGTCCATTTCTTCGCCTATCAGGCCTTCGCTTTGGCCGAATATTGCGCCTATTATGTCATGTTTGTCCACTATTCCGTCTATTGTAAAATCCGTTTTGATAACGTACTTCACAGTACTCAAATATGTTTTTGCCATTTCGCAAATCACCTTTTTTTTGTTTGCGTAGAATCAGGTTTTTTTTTGCCCTTATAGGCCGGAAAGGATTTTCAGCACATGCGCTTTTGGCGCGTGCACAAGCAGCTTTTTGCGCTGCGATTTTTCGCCTGCGGCAATTTCAACTTCTGCGCTGAAAATTTTCCGCAGTTCTTCAACCAATTCCTGGTTTGCCTTTCCTTTTTCCGCTTTTGCCCGCAACCTTATTTTTAAGGCGCCAAGCCATTCATCAAAACCAATCACGGCAAATTGTTTGCCTTGCGGAACAACCTGCACAGGCAGCAAAACGCCTTGCCTTGTTTCCGCCAGATTTTTTTCCAATCCTTTTATTGCAATCATTCAAAGCAATTCAACAATAAAATGCTTTTAATTAATGATTGATTTCTCGCTTTTGATAAATTTTTAATTTCTCAATTTTTTTTAATGCCTTCAAAGGTTTTTTTCCCAAAAAGGCCTGATTCTACAAAATAATTATGTATAGCAAGCATTAAAAAGGCTGGGTTTTTGGTTCCAAACCGGCGTTCCCGGCTCCTTTCTTGTGCCCTTTTTCCCAAGAAAACAGCACTTTTTTTATGCTGTTCCTGTTTCCTTATGTCCATGGTTTACCATGCCAAGGGTGCGAATGCCGAAAGGGAATTGATGCACTTGTTTTTTGATGCCGGTTTTTCCGTGGTGAGGATTGCAGGTTCCGGAACAAGCCCTTTGCCTGCGCCTGACATTATTGCATTGAAAAAAGGCAGGATTATTGCTGTTGAGTGCAAGGCCAGGAAGGCACAGAATCTTGCAGTTTCGGTTGCCCAGATTGGCGAGCTTTCAGATTGGGCTGAGAGGGCTGGCGCAGAGGCCTTTGTTGGCTGGAAGATTCCGAGAAAGGGCTGGTTTTTCCTCAAGCCTGGGCAAATGTGCAATACCGGCAAGTTTTTTACCATCAGCCAAAGGGTTGCAATGGAGAGGGCAATGGCTTTGGATGCCGTTATTGGTTGAATTTTTAAGGCTTTTCAGGGGGAATTGTTTTTATGAGGCTTCTTGTTGATGACATTATTTCCGATCTCAGGCTAAAGCTTGAGGAAACCAAGGGCATTAAGAACAAGGTTTTGCTGAAGGATGCCATCAGGGCATTGGTGGAATTTAAGGCCTATAATGAGAAAAGATTCTGATTCTTCCAAGGTTTTTGGAAATGGCCCTTTTTTAAATCTTCAGCCTTATGAGGAAAATCATCGTGGCAAGGATTAAGCCGATTGCGGCTGCCGTAATAAGCACGTTTAAGTCTGCCCCCCCAAAGCCGGTGAGGATCATGTAGGCTGTTGCGCCCACAAGGCCTATTTCCAATGCCACAAGAATAATGCTTACTATGCCTACAAGCCTGCTTCCGTAAATCCTGTCCTTTAAAGCCCATGTTTCCCTTTCGTTGTTTGAAACCCTGTTTCCCAGGTCAGCCATCTGCTGCCTTGTCTGTTCGTTCAATTGCAGGATGTTTTTCACGCTTTGGTTGATGCGCGCCTGGAACATTGTTGCCTGGTTCTCAATGAATTTCTGGTCTTCCTTGAATGCAGACAATGTCCTTTTTTCAATTCTGTCTATCATTCCCTGCTCTTCTTTTTTGACCTCATCCCTTATGCTTTCTTCAAACGACGGCTTTTCCTTGTCAAAGTATTCCTTGACCATTTTGTTTATTTCGCTTTGAAGCAATGCAAAGGTGTCTGCTTCGCCCAGCAACAAAAGCTTTTTCGCGTCCTTTTGATTTATCCCAAGCTCGTTCAATGAGGCAAGAATTTTTTCCTCGCTTTCGCCGCTTTTCACCATCTCCCTTATTACCGAAATGATGCTTGCCTGGCCTGGTGTACCCTTTTCCGCCATTCCTTCACCGCATTCTATTACTTCTTTTCAGTTAATAAAAGTATCACAAATCAGGCATTGCCTTTCCCGTGGCATGTAAAGTTTATGTATTGCCACTTTTTTTGGTGAAACTTTTCCTAAAAGTTTCCTGATAAAGCTTAAATATGATTTCAAACATTATAGCTGTGGATGGACAAGAGAATAATCGCAGGGGCAATAATTGCCCTTATTGCAATAGCCGCAATCGTTTTCGTGTTGTACCAGCAGCAGGAAGCCCAGCCATTGGAGCAGGACTATGAGCCGACTTATGACAATTTGGGTTATGACGAGCAGGCCCTTGTTCCGCTTGAAGAAAACAGCCCTCTTGACGAATGCGGGACCCAGACTACAAGCTATATGAGGGATTTATGCTGGCTCTTTAAAGCCGGCGAAGAATTTGACGCGTCAAAATGCCTGAACATTGAAAGCAGGCCCACAAGGATTGACTGCATCAGGAGCATTGCTGCAGCCTACCAAAGCGAGGCCTTGCAGGCAAAGCTTGATGCCTGCGATGCCTTAATGCAGGAAAGCATGGCGCCCTTTTACGATTGCCGTGACAAGCTTGAGCCCCAAGTAAGGGCGGAAAAAACGGCAATCTGCGACAAATACCTGCAGGATGACAAAACCCAGCTTTACATGTGCCATTCAACAGTTGCCGTAGGGCTTAATGATACTGCAATCTGCGATGCCCTGCCAACACAGCCAACGGACTTCAAGGCCCACTGCCTTTCCATGGTTGCGGGGGAATACGGTTCCTGATTATAGCGAATGGCGTTAATGATTGAACATTTATTGCTCATTCGCTATAAGTAAAAGGCAGCTTATTCTTCAAAAAATTATGCCTTTTACTATAAAGAAGCCAGAATTGCCCTTTTTTTTGCCTTGCCTGATTAAAGAAGCTTAAGGTGCCCTGTCAAATGGTCAAGGTCGATGTCTTCCGCCGGGCCTATCGAGATGCAGGTTGCTGTCCCTGGTTCAACCTGTGTAAGGCCGGCGTCCTTGATTAGCGCCGCGGGAAACTTTTTCTTCGCCTTCATGAACAGCTCAAGAAGCTCTTTTTCGCCTTCAACCCTCAGCACAACCTTTTTCATTCCTGTGGAAACCCATTCATTGAATGTGTGCGTTGTGACTTTTTCAAGGGCGGCAACGCTTGCATGTGCGCTCTGCGCAGCAATCTTGCCCTTGCCCATTTTCAGGTCTGCCCTCATCACTATAACCTGCTTTAGCCCCATTGTCTCATCCCCTCAAAAGCGCTTAAAAATTAGTCTGCCTTTCCCTTTTTATTCCTATAGTCTTCGATTGCCTTTCGCAAGCCGTCCATTGATAAAACAGAGCAGTGCATTTTTACCGGAGGCAGGCCGCCAAGCTCTTTTGCTATTTTTTCCTTATTTATCTTAAGCGCCTCTTCCAAAGCCATTCCTTTCGCCATTGTGGTCAAAACGCTGCTTGTGCTGATAGCGGCCACGCAACCGAACGTCTTTACCTTAATGTCCTTGATTATTTCTTCGCCTTTCTTGTTTTTGGCAACTTTTATGTAAACCCACATCAAATCCCCACACTGTGCGTTTCCGACCTTGCCTACGCCGTCAGGGTTCTTCATGTCACCGATGTTGTGCGGATGCCTGAATTCTTCCA
>JBAZQI010000016.1:0-22801 GCA_041645325.1 archaeon | reverse complement strand
ACGCGACTCGTTTATCCCATGCATCTTTAAACCATACGACGCAAAAAGATTTAAACTGTATTCCCTTATGTTTTGTGTGATTCAAAAATGGCCTCTTCTTCCGCCAGCAAAAAACCGGTATCCAAATCAATTTCCGTTTTCTTTCCGGCTTACAATGACGAAGCCAGCATTGAAAAAATGGTTTTGGATGCCCTGCAAGTCCTCAAAAAGTTTTCCTCCGACTATGAAGTAATTGTGGTTGATGACGCAAGCCCTGACAGGGCTGGCATGATAGCGGACAATCTTGCCAAAAAGCACCCTCGGGTTAAGGTTGTGCATCACAAAAAAAACAGGGGCTATGGAGGCGCCCTGAAAAGCGGCTTCAAGGCTGCTTCAAAGGAACTGATTTTTTACACTGACGGCGACGCCCAGTTTGACGCAAAAGAGCTTGAAAAGCTCCTGCCTTACATTGACGACTACGACATGGTCAATGGCTACAAAACAAAAAGAAGCGACAACGCAGTAAGGGTCTTTTTCGGAAACCTTTACAATTCAGGCTCAAGGCTGTTTTTTGGCATAAAAATCAGGGACATTGACTGTGACTTCAGGCTCTTCAACAGAAGGGTGATTGACAGCATCTCCCTTGAGTCAGATTCAGGCCTGATTTGCGTTGAAATGATGAAAAAAATAACAGACAAGGGCTTTTCAATAAAAGAGGTTCCGATAAGCCATTTCCACCGGGTCAGCGGCGGAAGCACTTTCTTCAAGCCCAAAAAGATTTTGGTGACGCTTGCGGCATGGGCCAGGCTCTGGTGGAAACTTGTTCTCGGAAAAAAGCTCGGCTTGACAAAGGGCTGAACCTTTGGTGCAATTTTCAAAAAATGGGGTTTTTTAACCAAAGCCAACTGTTTTAAATTGGCATTTAAGCAAATAATTTCTTACTAAGGCGATGGAATGCAAAACCTGGAAAAATACTATTCCGGCAAAAATGTGCTGGTTACCGGCGGCCTTGGCTTCATTGGAAGCAATCTGGCGCACAAGCTTGTCCAGCTCAAGGCTAACATTGTCCTGGTTGATTCGCTTATTCCGGCTTACGGCGGAAACCTGTTCAACATTCACGGCATTGAAGGCAAGGTCAAGGCAAACATTGCAGATGTCAGGGACGAGAACAGCATGAACTGCCTTGTGAAAGGGCAGGACTGCATCTTCAACCTTGCCGGGCAGGTAAGCCATTTGGACAGCATGATTGACCCCTACACCGATTTGGAGATAAACTACAGGAGCCAATTGAGCATTCTTGAGGCATGCAGGAAAAACAACGACAAGGCAAAGATTCTTTTTGCCGCAACAAGAAGCCAGTACGGCAAGGCCTGCAAGCTGCCTGTCGACGAAAACCACCCCGTAAGGCCAACCGACATAAACGGCATAAACAAGACAGCAGGGGAATGGGCGCACATTCTTTACCACAATGTTTACGGCATTAAGGCCTGCTCGCTCAGGCTTTCAAACACTTTTGGCCCAAGGCATTTGATGAAGCACTCCAAGCACGAGGTGCTGAGCTGGTTCATCAGGCTTGCTTTGGACGGCCAGCCGATAACAATTTATGACGAAGGAAAGCAATTAAGGGACTTTAACTATGTTGACGACGTCGTTGACGCAATGCTGCTCGCAATGGCTTCGGACAAAACAAACGGCGAAATATACAATGTCGGGTCAGGCAAGGGAACACAATTGGTTGAAGCGGCAAAGCTCTGCGTAAAAATTGCAGGCAAGGGAAGCATTACCCACGTGCCTTTCCCGCCGGAAAAGAAAAAGATTGAAATCGGCGATTACATTGCAGACATCGGCAAAATCAGGAAAACGCTTGACTGGGAGCCCAAAGTCGGCCTTGAAGACGGCATAAAAATGACGATGGATTTCTTTTCAAAGAACAGGCAGCACTACTGGTGATTTGTTGGAACGCATAGAAAAGCAACAGCTTTTCGTGCCTCGCAAACCTGAGGGTTTGCTCGGGCTTTCTTTTTTTACAGAGCTGAGGATAAGGCTCAGGACACAGTTTTATTATTTTTTCGGGAAAAAAAAGCTAAAGGAAAAGATTGCGGAAAGGCAGGGCAAATGCAATCAATGCGGCGTGTGCTGTGAACTTGGCTTTTTTGGGATGCAATGCCCTTTTTTTGACAAGGAAACCAGAAAATGCAGGGCATTTGGCACAAAAAAGATGCCTCCAACCTGCAGGCTTTTTCCCTTTGACAAGGCAAATAGGTATGAGGGCAGGGTTCCGGAAATCGAGAAAAGCTGCGGCTACCGGTGGAAAGAATGATTCCCTTCATTGACCTCAAAAGGCAATACTCTGCAATAAAGCCGGAAATTGATTCTGCCATCGGCAGGGTGATTGAAAGCGGCAGGTTTGTGCTCGGAGAACAGGTCAATGGCTTTGAAAAAGAATTTGCATCCTATTGCGGAACAAAATTTTCGGTTGGTGTTGCAAACGGCACAGAGGCACTGCAGATTGCCCTGCTGGCAGCAGGGATAAAGCCAGGCGACGAGGTAATAAGCGTTGCAAACACCGCCTCTGCAACAATAACTGCGATAAAGGCGGCAAAGGCAAGGCCTGTTTTGGTTGATGTGCAGGAAGACTGTTTTACCATGAACCCTGGTCTGATTGAGCAGGCAATTTCAAAAAAAACAAGGGCAATAATTCCGGTGCATTTGTTCGGGCAATGCTGTGACATGAAGCCTGTTCTTGAAATTGCGGAAAAGCGCGATTTAATGGTAATAGAGGACGCATGCCAGGCGCACGGCGCGCTTTATCGCGGAAAAAAAGCTGGTTCAATTGCAGAAATAGGCTGCTTCAGCTTTTACCCGACAAAAAACCTCGGCTGTTACGGTGACGGCGGAGCAATAACCACAAGCAACGCAGAAATTGCCGAAAAAATCAGGCTGCTGAGGAATTATGGCTGGAGAGAAAACTACAACAGCGAAATAAACGGGATAAACAGCAGGCTTGATGAAATGCAGGCCGCAATTTTGAGGGCAAAACTCAGGCATCTTGATAACTGGAATGCAAGGCGAAAAGAAATCGCAAAAAGGTATTGCGGGGAATTGAAAACGGTTCAGGTTCCTGCCGAAAAAAGCTATGCAAGCCATGTTTACCACCTTTATGTGGTAAAAAGCGGCAAAAGGAATTTGCTTGGCTCTTTCCTCAAAGGCAAAGGAATAGCAAGCCTTGTGCACTACCCTGTTCCAATATACCTGCAGCAGGCCTTCAAAGATGCTGTGATTGCAGGCAAGCTCAAGGCAACGGAAAAGCTTTCAAAAGAAATACTTTCAATCCCAATCTTCCCTGAACTTGAAGACAGCGAGGTTGAAGAAGTGATTGAAGCCATCAACTCTTTTAGGTGAGTTTTGGCTAAGCAGGAATAGCCCAGATAACATGCGGCAGAACCCTGTTGTAATTTACCAAAACCACAATATCCAAAACCAGCAGTGTAAAAAGCGTAAACCAAACAAGGGCACGCGCCCTGTTTTCCTGTTGGTTCAAAAATTTCATGAAATACTCAAGGCCGGCAATGAACAAAATTGCCCCTAGGCCGATTGTCGGAAACAAAAGCCGGCCGTCGGTTGCAAAAGAAAAAATGTTGATGTATGTAAGGCCTGCAAGGTTAAGCAGGACTGGCAAAACCAATGCCGCAACAACAATCTTTTTTCTTTGGGCATTCCATTCGCTTCCAAGCAAAAGCCCCGCAAAGCCGGCAAGGGCAAGCAGGGAAACAATGCCGTAAAAGGCAAAAAACAAATACCTGAAATCCGGAATGGATGCAACGCCGTATTCCTGCAGCCAAATGCCGGGAAAAAGATAAATGACGTAATATGAAACCCAGTTGAGGTTTATGTCCATCAGGGGCCTCAGCTCTGTGGGCATGATTGTGCCGCTTAAGGCAAGGTTTCTGAACACAACAGGCAAAGCAATGAACGGGACCAGGGCAACGGCAAGCCTTTTCCAAAGGCTTTGCTTTCCCTTAAACAAGACAACAAGCCATGCCGCGGCAAAAGCTATTGCAACGCTCATTCCGGTAA
The DNA here is from genome assembly GCA_041645325.1 of archaeon. GTDB lineage: Archaea > Iainarchaeota > Iainarchaeia > Iainarchaeales > JAFCCL01. Next base: position 18,745 of record JBAZQI010000016.1, on the reverse strand, counting down.
ACATTGTGAGCGTTGCCGCCGCAACCAAAAGGCCTGCAAGAGCCAAATCAACCAGCTTTTTGCCCTGCATTGCCGCAATGCTGAAATAAACCGCGCCAAGGCAAAAAACCCAGTTCAGGGGACTGTTGCTAAAGGTGCTGCTTGCAATCACATGCGTTGGAAGCAAGGCAATGAACACTGCGCTGCCAATCCTCACGCTTTTTCCAAAAGAAAGCTTTTTTGCAATAAGGTAAGTCAGGGGAATGCAGGCTGTTCCCAAAATGACCGTGAACAACCGCAAAAAATGCACAATAGCCTTGTCATCCAATGCCGATGCAAGCTTGTAAAAGGGCGCCATTGCCATATAGAAAAGAGGCGGCTGGTGGATGCTTTCATTGTAAATGCTTACAAGGGTTTCAGCCGAAAGCTTTATTGCGGGCAAGGCATTGTTTTGCCCGATAAACTCAACGTAAAAAAAGTGGGCGCCCTCTTCAGGGCCTGACCAGACCGGAAAAAGAATGCTTCCGGCAAGCCTTAAGCCAAGCCCAAGCAAAATAATGAGCGCAAGAAGCCGCAATTCATCCCTTTTTTCCAGGTCCATAAAGAAACGCCTTTGTGAAAGCATTTAATAACTATTGCAGGCCCTCCAGGCCCTTGATTGGCTCGCTGCTGAAAAACACAAAGCCGATTGCGGCATTAAGGAGATAGCCAACGGCAAACACCAGAACTGAAAAGGCAACGGCTTCAGGCGGGGAAACGAAAAAAATTCCCAGCAGGATAATGCAGGCAGCCTCCCTTGTCCCAAGCCCTGAAAAAGAAATCGGAAGCATTTCGACAAAGGCAATTGCCGGCAGCAAAAGAAAAACAAAATAAAAAGGCACCACAAAAATGTTCAGGGAAAGCAGGTAAAAATACAGGGTAACCGCGCCGGCGGCCCAAACCGCAATCCCAATGCAGGCAGCCAAGGCAATTGCTTTTCTGTTTTTGCCCGCTTCGCCAAGCGAGGCATAGAAATCGTTAAAGCCTGTTCTTGCCGCATGCTTCAGGCTTTTCGGCACAACAACATTGAAAACAGGCTTAAGAAAAAATTTTGCAAACCTTTTCCTTGAAAAAATCGATACCGCCAAAACAAAAGCCAGGGCAATGCCTGCAACAGCCTCAACAGGCAAAACCGCAATCCGCATTGAAAAAGAAAAATATACGGCGGCGGAAAGGCCCATTGCAACCAAAATTGCAAGGTCAATTGCCCTGTCAAAGACAACCGTTGAAATGCTCTTGCCAATTGAATGGATTCTTTTGTTGGCATAAAAAGCCCTTGCAAGCTCGCCGACCCTTCCCGGCGTCACAAGGCTCAAAAAAAAACCGATAAGGAAAAATTTTGTGCATTCAAAAGCAGAAATATCCCTGTTATGCGCCTTGACAACAAACCTGTACTTTAGGCCTTTCAAAAAAATGCCCGCAAGCTCAAGCGCCAAGGCAGCAAAAAAATAACCCGGATTTATTCCGGCCAAAATTTCGGCAACAGCCCAAAGGTTAATGGAACTGAGGATTAACGCAAGAAGCAACAGCCCTACAATGCCCAAATGCCATTTTTTTATCTTCATTTTTCCCATTCCTACAAAAGCAATTTTCCAAACCTTATGCTTCCGGCCAGGCGGTAAAACTTTATCGCAAAAACATAAACAATGCCCAAAAGGATTATTGCAATCGCATGCAGCGGGCTTTTGTTTTCAAGCAGCACAATGCCCCTCGGAGACCCAAGCTTAAGCCGCTTGCTGCTGCCCTCCCACTTGTTCATCACAACCCTGAAATCCTGCATTGGGTCAACCAAAAAGCCAAGCTTCACGTGTAAAAATGGCGCGGCAAGCAGCGGGTGCTTCTTGAAAAGCAAGGCATCGTTCTCATGGTAGCGAAGCCTCTTCAAAACATACTTCAGCATGGCCTTTTTTCCCTTTGGCGCAACCTCCTTGTGGTCATGCACGTAATCTGCCTTCACCACCCTGTATTCATAGCCCAAATCCATTATGCTGAACGTCAGGTCAGTGTCCTCCCTGTAATAAAAATAACTTTCATCATAGCCATGCACCCTGTCCAAAAGCTCTTTCCTGAAAGCGGTGGAAGTGCCGCCGTAAGAGCCAAAGCTGCTCACAACGCCAACCTTTGGGCCTTCAAAGCCCTTCACCAAATCCTTCAGCCAGCTTTTTGAAGGAATGCAATCATGGTCCATGTTCACAACAATCGGATAGCCCGCAGCCCCAATGCCCTCATTGCGCGCCTTGCACACGCCCCTGTTTGCGCCAAAGCCGATTACCCCGATCTTTTTTTCATTGCCAAATTTTTCATGCAGCATTTCAACAGTGCCGTCGCTGCTGCCGTCATCCACAACAATTATCTCAAATTTGGCCGGATAATCAAGCACAAGCATTGCCTTCAGGACCTTTTCAAGCACAACCTTGTTGTTGAAAGACGCTATGACAATGCTTGCATTCGGGTACTGGAAAGCCATCATTTTGCCCCCTTTTTCTTCAATTCCTCGGCATAAATCCTTTCCAGCCTGTCAACGCTTGCTTTGATACTGTAAAGCTTTTCAACGCGTTCCCTTGCCTTCTTCCCAAGGCTCTCCCTGAGTTTTTTGTCTTCAATAAGCCTCAAAATGCCTTCAGCCATCGCCTTTTCGTCATTTGGCTTCACAACAAGCGCGGCGTCTCCCACAAAAGGCCTCACGTTTCCAATATCAGTGACAACACAGGCCTTGCCCATTGCCATGTACTCCAAAAGCGAAACCGAGGTTGAAAACTCGTAAACATAGCTGTGCGGCGCAATCTCTGTTGCAGCCCAAACATACTTGCAGTCCTCAGGCCTTATGGCGCCTGCAACAACAACATTCCTTTCAAGCCCCTGGCTCTTGACAAAAGCCTCCATTGCCGGCTTTTCCGTGCCCTCGCCAAAAATCACATATTTATATTCAGGGTGCTTTTTTCCCACAATCTTCATTGCCTTCACGACAAATTCAAGGCCTTTCACATTCGTTCCCCAAAGCGTCTTGATGGAAGTAATCAAGTGCCTTCCGTACTTTTTCTTGACTTCTTCACCGCTCACGCCAATAGGATAATTGTCAAGGTTGATTGCGGCAGGCATTACCTCAATTTTTTCCAAGGCAATGCCCCAGGGCAATAAGAATTTTTGCTTCATCTGCTCTGTCCAGACAACAAGCCTGTCATAATTCAGCCTTGGCAAAAAAACCCTTTCCGTTAAATGGATGAATTTTGTGTGAATGTTTGCGTTCTGCGAACTCAAAAGCTCTATCAGGAGAACGTGCGGCACCTTCAAATCCCTTTTTATTGCGTGCCCTATAAGCCCCATCATGCTGTTGCTGTGGCTCTGAATCACATCCGGCCCGAATTCCCGCGCGGCCTTCAATGCCTTTCCGCAAAAAAAAGGCGCCTCAAATTTCCAGAGCGCGTGATGACCTGCCCTTGGCAGGTAAACCATCCTTGCGCCCTTAACGCTGTAAGGGTTTGGCGTGCAGACCATTAACTCATGGCCCCGCCTGATAAGTTCCCTTATCAGGTCCCTTGTATAAATCTCGCTCCCGCCGGAATCTCCGAGAACGCTTGTAAGGTAAAAAATCTTCATGAATGCAAAGCTTCAGATAAGACCCTTTTTCCTGAGCTCTTGCGCGGCCTGGTCAAACTTGTCAACAGCTTTTACGTTCTGGCTCCACTCTATTATTTCCTTCATTCCTTCTTCGAAGGAAATGCCCGGCTTAAAGCCCAGCTTGCTTTTTATCTTTGAAATGTCGGCAAAGCAGTGCCTTACATCCCCTTTCCTGAACCTGTTTGTTATCTCGGGCTTTATGTCTGAACCGTAAAGCTTTGCAATGGTTTCCGCAACCTGCCTTATTGAAAGAGGGTTTCCGGTGCCCACGTTGAAAATTTCGTAGTCAGCTGCACTTTTTTCCATGGCAAGGATGTTCGCCTTTGCAATGTCGTGCACAGAGACAAAATCGCGGCTCTGCATGCCATCTTCGTAAATAACAGGCCTGTTGCCGTTCTTTATCCTGCTCATGAAAATCGCGGCAACTCCTGTGTAGGGATTGCTCAGGCTCTGCCTTGGCCCAAAAACATTGAAGTACCTTAAAGCCACTGCCTTTATGCCATAGGCCTTGCCAACCATGAGCACAAGCTCTTCCTGGTCCTTTTTTGTCAAGGCATAAACGCTGTTGCAGTCCAAACGCTTTGTTTCAGGCGTCGGAACAGGCTTGAGCTCCGCGCCGCAAGAAGGGCAGTACTGCTCAAACCTGCCTTTTGCCATCTGATTCTCGCCCCTGAGCAAAGGCTCAACAAGCCCGCATTTTCCGCATTTGTAAAGGCCTTCGCCATACTCGCTCATGGAAGCCGCAACCATCATCTTTTTCACGGAATGCTCCTCATTCGCAAGGAACTCCAGAATGTTTGCCGTGCCCCTTGTGTTCGCATCCACATAATAGTTCAATTCGTACATGCTTTGGCCAACGCCCACGGCCGCAGCCTCATGGAACAAAACCTCAATGCCATCCATGGCCTTTCTCACGTCATCCTTGTTCCTCACATCGCCCTTGATGAACTCGGCTTTTTTGTTGAGCCAGGCAGGCGCCTTTCCCGTGGGATGCACCTGCTTATCCAGATTGTCAAGAATCACAACATCGTGGCCTTTTTGCACAAGTTCGTCAACTATAAAAGAGCCGATGAAGCCGGCCCCTCCTGTCACCAAAACCTTCATTTTCAAGCCTCCAAACCCTCAAACATTTCCGCATTTTCCTTAACCCAAACATAAAGCTTCTTGACCCCTTCCTTTGCGCCAATCTGCGGCCTCCATTCAAAAACCCTTTCCGCCTTGCTTATGTCAGAAACATAAACAGGCTGGTCGCCCGGGCGCCAGTCGGAATACTTTACGTCAATCTTCCGCCCAAAAAACTCTTCAAGGTAAGCCAAAAGCTCAAGAAGCGACATCGTATTCTCCGGGCCGCCGCCTATGTTGAATATCTGTCCGCGCGCCTTCGCAATCTTTTTTGTTGCTATGTCATAAGCCCTTACAAGGTCATCTATGTGCAACACGTCCCTAACCTGCTTGCCGTCACCGTAAATGGTAAGCCTTTTGCCCAAAGCGGACGCAATCGTGAACCAAGCTACCCAGCCCTGGTCCTCAATGCCAAACTGCCTTTGCCCATAAATGCAGCTCTGCCTGAAAACAACCGTGTTCAAGCCGTAAATCCTTGCATAATCGCGCACATACTGGTCGGCACAGCCCTTGCTACAGCCATAAGGGCTGTGGAAATCCAAAAGCATTTCCTCAGGAATGCCTTTTGCAAAATCATCATACTCATAGCGGTTGTTCCTTTCAACAACCTTAACCTGCTCCATGCCGCCATAAACCTTGTTCGTGCTGCTGTAAAAAAACGCCGCCTTGTCGGCATTCTTCCTCACAGCCTCCAAAACATTAAACGTGCCAAGCGCATTATTCTCAAAATCCTTCCTCGGGTCAGTTACGCTTGTAGTAACAGCAACCTGCGCGGCAAAATGGTACACGGCATCACAGCCCTTCACAGCTTTCTCCAAAGCGCCCTGGTCTTTGACAACATCTGCCTTGACCACCTCAATGTTCCTGTGCCTTTTCTTCAGCCATTCCGCATTTTCCTTTCCGCCCTTTCTTGAAAAATTGTCCAGCACAACAACCTTCCCGCAATTCTCGGCAAACCTGTCAGCAAGATTGCAGCCAATGAAGCCAGCGCCGCCGGTAACAAGAACCCTGTCCATCTTTTCACCTAAAACCTACTAATTTATTGAAAAACCCTTTTAAATACCGTTTTGGTTCATTGCCCAAAACTACTGCATTTTCCCTATCGCCTTCTTGCCCACTGTCTTCAACGGCTTAGGCAGCCCAACCGCATTATTGAGCCTGCTTGCCAGCGTGAAAAGGCCCTTAAGCAAAAGCACCCGCCTGTTCTTCAGGCGCTCCATTGCAGTGTTCTCCCTGACCTTTTCCGCAAAGGTAATTGAGTCAACAAAGCCAATATTCCTGAAATGCCTTGAATTGAACACCAAATCATGCACGACCTTTTTAGGGCCAGGCACAAGCATTGTGTCATGAAAAGCCATTATGCCATGCTCCAAAACCTTTGGAAACCACAATTCAAAATCCTGCTTCGCATGCCCGTAAGAATGGTCGCCGTCAATAAAAACAAACTCCGCATCGCCCTTAAAGCCCAGCGCCGCTTCCTCTGAAGTTTTTACAATCGGCTCAACCATTTCCTCAACGCCGGCATTCCTCAAATTCTGCATGAATTCCTTTAAGCTGTTGCCCTGCGGCATCTCCGGAGAACTCGTATGAGGGTCAATGGCAGCAATCCTTTTGCCAGCGCCATCCCTTGAGCCAAATGCAAGCCAAATAGTAGACCTGCCCTTCCAACTACCGATTTCAACAATCGTGTCCCCGCTCCTGCAGTTGCGCGCAAGCCTGTACAATAGCCTGCCCTCGGCTTCGGACAAAAAGCCCTGCGCGTTCATCGCCGCCTTTTTCGCTTCCTCAATGCCCATGCCAAACCAGCCCAACCACTGCCATTTGCTTCAACAGCTTCTTCAACAACCATTTGCAACAATTTTTTTTTCCATCAACAATCCTTTTTAGTTCAAAAACAAATAAAAATGCCAATTGCCTGCACTCAGAACAGCCTTGCCTTCCTTTTCTGCCTTTGCTTCAGCACTTCCTGCCAGTTTGCAAGGTTGTTCCAATAGCATTTAAGCAAATTGGGCGCCATTCCGCTCTTCAGGCTGTTCACAAAAATCAATCCAAGGCCGGGAACATGGCTTGCCATGTCAGGAACGCTCAAATTGTAAAGCATTGCCTTTATCCTGTTTGTTTCAAGCAGCTCATACCTTGCAATTGCCTTGATGCTTTTCATGGTATCCTGGCCGCCTATGTGGAAGACCCTGCTTGCGTTTGTTTCCAGAACCTTAAAGCCGGCATTTCTCGCCCTATAGCACCAGTCCTGCTCCTCGCCGTAAATCGGGGACCAGAGCTCTGCATCAAGCAAGCCGACCTTTTCCAAGGCTTCCCTGGAGTACATCATTGCCGCACCGCAAACAGCAGGCCTTTCCCTCACAACCTCTTTGCCCTGCAGCCCTTTTCCATAATCCGCCTTTGAAACAAGAGCGCTTCCCACGGCGCCTGCCTTACCGGAAAGGCCTTCCGCAGCCTCAACGGCTTTTTCAAGCCAGCCCTTTTCCACAAGCGTGTCATTGTCCAAATGGTAAACATATTTACCATTGCATGCCCCAAAGCCCTGGTTCACGCCGGCACTGTAGCCCGCATTTTTCGGATTCAAAATAAGCTTTTTCACAACGCCCTTTTTCTGCATTTCCTTCAGCATTTCCACACTGCCGTCAATGCTGCCATTGTCCACAACCACAATCTCATAATTAGGATAAGAAGTATTCCTCAAAACAGAATCAATGCAGTCCTTAGTAAGCTTTTTGCCGTTCATGTTAAGCAGCATAATGCTCACCAACGGCTTTGAGTCCCCTGACTTTTTCTTGCCGACCGCCTTTTCCTTGCCCACATTCACATCCTTGCTCATTTTCCGGCCTCCAAAAAAAACGCAATCCTGTCAACAAGGCCCCTGCGGCCTGATTCAAGGTTTGGCCTGAAAGAAAATGCATTCAAAACCCTTTTCTCCAAATCGCCTATGCCAAAAACCGCAATCGCCTTTCCTTTTTCCTCAAGTGCCCTTGCGAGGTCAAGCTGGTGGTCGTTTGTGTGCTCGCCGAATTTTTTCAGGCGCGGCACAACAACCAAGGGCTTCCTGCCAAGCAAGGCGTTTATTATCGTGCCGGCTCCGCCATGGCTGACCACAACGTCGGCCCAAGCCATTCTCATGTCATACTCCTTGCCGCCAAGAAATTTTTCAAAGCCAAAGTTCTTGGGCTCATAGCCTGAATTGCCTGTTTGCGCAAAAAACTCAATCTCAGAATGCCTTGCGGCAACTGCATCAAGCTCTTTGAGCAGGCGGTCAAAAGGCTGGGGGTGAGTTCCAACGCTGGCAAATATTTTTCCGGCAGCCATTCAGAACACGCTCCCTGCAAACTCCGCTTTCGGAAAAAACTCCTTGTTCTGCGGCCACTGTACAAGGAACAAGTCCGCCTTGCCGTACATTATTTTTCCGCTCAGGCTGGCTTCCTTTATCCTGCAGAAGCTCTCAATGAACACGACTTTCCTGCGGAAAAGCTTTGCAATGAGGCAGATTGGAATTGCCGTGTCAGCGCCGGTGCTTATCACAACATCTGGCTTTTCACGCAGGAAAATCCGCAGTGCCTGCGCAAAGTTCAGTGCAAGCTTCAGCGGGTTCCTCCGCGGGCACGAAACAAAAAGCACCTTTTCCCTTTTGGCCAAGTCAATAGCGTTCAGCCTCCTGTCGGAAACAAAAAAATGCGGCCTGTTTTCCCATGCCTTTTCAAGCTGCAAAAGCTCGGTCAAATGCCCGCCCGCGCTGCAAGCAAGACAAACATTCCCTAAACCCATAAAAACACCTTTTCTTCAGAAAAGCTTAAAGTAGGACACTGAGAACACAAGAATGCTTACCACTGCCTGCATTGCAAGGATTATTTCCACGACCCTTTTTTCGGTAAAATTTCCCATTCTCATGACAACGTGCGTAACGCTTGCAACCTGCTTTGGCGCGTGCAATGTGCCGTCTTTTGCAGGAATTCCAAACCCTTCCTTTTGCATTTTAAAGCGCATTTTAAGCGCAAGCTCCACAAAGTAAATTGCGAGCAGCAGCACGCCGATTTTTTCTATATTGCCCAAAATTGCGGCAGTGGCAATGCTTGCGCCGATCATCAGTGTCAGGGAATCGCCGCCAAAAACCCTTGCGGGATACCAATTAAAGCGCAGGAAAGCAATCAAGGCGCCGAGCATTGCGATTGAAACAATGGCAGCCTCCATTTTGCCCTGGGTCAGGGCAACGGCAAGCATTGTTGCCGAAATTATTGCGCCAAGCCCGGCCTCCAGGCCATTGAGCCCTGCAAGCATGTTGGTGGCATTGCTTGCGCCTGTAACGCCGATTGGAACAAAAATCAGGCTGTAAATCAGGCCAAAGCTCACAACACCGACAAAAGGAATCACGTACTCTGCAGGCGCAAAGCCGAAAAACGGAATCATTATCGGCGGGTTGCTTACCTTTATGGCCATGAGCGGCAATGCAGCAAACACCGGAATGAGCGCGTGCTGCCATTGCCTGATGCCGGTTTTCCAGCCAATCAAATCGTCTATTACGCCCAAAAAGCCCACCACTATTGTCGTGGTGAAACCGGCAAGCAAAAAGGTCAGGTCTATTTCAATCCATTTGAGATAAGAGAAAACAAAAATGCTCGCTATTATGCCGGCGCTGAAGCCAAGCCAGACGCAGATGCCCCCCATTTCCGCAATCTTTGGCTTTTCATACTTGTTTACATCAATGCCTGTAATGCGCCTTGCCTTCATTCTCACAATCATGAAAGGCAAAACCCTTGTTGTAACCAAAAAAGCGAGGAAAAAAGACAAAAGAAGGCTGGCTATAACCAACGGCATATTATGCATATTTAACCAGCTTTAAGGATTTAAAACAAAACCATTCTATTATTGTAACAATCAGGCCAAGGCTGTTTAATTCGCGTAAAGCGCGTCCTTTCTGACCTTGAAGATGCGCATTCCAAGCCCCTTGTACACTTCCTCAAAGTACTTCATTGCCTCGTCCTCGTGGAACCAGAGCCTTGAAAGCATGCTTTCATTGACAGCCGGGTTCGTAACATAAATCTCAGAATTGTCCTCGGCCCTGTAAATGTACAAAGGAACAGTGTTCTCATAAAGCTGGTTTGAGGCTGTTGTCCACTTTGCCGGAACGCTGTCCATGGACTGCAGCGGAATGCTGTTTGAGCCGCAGACATAGACATCGTTGTCCTTATTGCACGGAATGGCGTTATGCGGTGCAATAAGGAACTTTACAATGCGCGGGTCTGAACTGTTCATTGTGTCGTAACCGTAATTGCCATAAGAGCCTATTTTCAAAAAACTGTCGCTGTCAAGGATGACATAATCAAAATCATAGGTTCTTGCGATTTCAAGCGCCTGGTTCAAATCACTGGTAATGTTAAACAGTGAAAAGTCGCGGTTGCTTTCAAAGCTCATGTTCCTGTTGTCAGAGGAAACACGCCTCTCGGCAACAAATGCAATCCAGTGGCCTTCGTCCCACCAGTTGAAAAACTTCGCATCTGTCGGAATATTCGCAGGATTGTTCATCCACTTGAGCGTTTCCTTCCAGGCAGGATACGGCTGCTCAATGTTCGGCACATTGTCCGGCACAAAGATTGTTGCGGCCGCAAGGCCGACCAAAAGCATGAAGGCAAGCGAAAGCAAAACAATCGCCTTTTCCAAAGGAGCCCTTTCCTTTAGGTAATAAAACATTTCCGCGGCAATAAAGCCCCCTGCTGCGGCAATCGGCAGACCCAAAGTATAAGTGAACTTGAGCTTGTACCATGCCATGAACAGCGTAATCAGCACCCAGAAGAAAATGACAATGCTCAAATGGTCTTTTTTGTCGCGCAAAAACCTTATCGGAATCAAAAGCAGCGCAAGCCACGCGAATATTATCAGGGCATTGTACTTTGAGCCAAAGAACTGGTGCCCTGTGTTTTCCTCGCCCACTGTCATTCCAAGAACCGAACTCTCCGTAAAAAGCGTTGGTGTTGTGATGAATGTAAGCACAATTGAAATCACAGCAAGGTAAAGCAAAATCGCCGAGATTATCATTACTGTCTTGGATCCTGCTTCCCTCTTTTCAGGCGCCCTGTTCGCGTAAGCAAGGCAGATTATAAACCCGCACAAAAGCAAAAATGCCCCTGCCACAAAAGGGAAAGCCATTTCCTGCGGCAGCCCAAGCGCTGATGCCGCCCTTAAAACAGACTGCATTGCATAACTCGTCGCGCTGCCAATCCACCCTGTGTCAACGTATGGCGGCGTGAAGGCAACAGACGCAATTGCCACAAAAATGCCGATTGAAATCGCGTACAGCTTTATGAAATCAAGCATTTTCCCAAAGCCCATTTTCGAGTAAACGCCAATAAGCCCAAACACAAGGTAAAGGCTGAACACAAGCGGAATCAACAGGAACATGTCCCATGTCAAGGCCATTATGCCGAAGAAAATCCCGGACACAACAGCATTGATGATTCCCTTTTTGTTGAACACAGGGTCCTTTACTGCCCTTGCAAAAAACACCATGCCTATTACAAGCCACAAAAATCCAAGGCAGTCCTCTTCAAAAGTTCCGGCCATTGTCCTGTAAACAAAACTGGGCACAACTGCGGCAAAAAAAGCCATTACATAGCCGGCACGCCGGTCATATATTTCCTTTCCAACGAAAAACAAGGCAATGGCTGTCAAAGCGCCGAACAAGGCAGGCAGCACCTTCACAAACTGAATCCAAAGCGTTTTGTCATAAGGCGCGCCAAGAGTAGTAACCTTGTAAATGGCTGCGCTGAAATACCACATAAACTGGTTCTTTGGCGGGGCAACACCATTTTCAAGGAAATAATAAGCTGTAGGGTCATGTGCAGGCACAGCGCCTGTCTTCAAAAGCTCTCCAACCAGCCTTGCATGGTAATAAGGGTCAAAACCAAAAAAATACTCATACTTGAGCAAATGGCCCCTTATGCCAAAAGCAAGCATGAAAATAAGCAGAAGAAAAAACAACTGCCTTTTATCAACGCGCTTCAGGCACCCAATAAGGTCAAATCTAGGCATTAATACTCCCTACAATAAAAATAACAATAACTTTAAATAAGAAACTCAGATGATTAATATTGGGATTGATTCCGTTGAATTTTTCATTTAACAGAAAAACAGCCTTGACAAATATCGTGCTGTTATTGTTCTCTCTTATAATATGCTTTATCCTGCTTGAAGTAATCGCCCGAATACTCATAGCCCAGCAGGAAGCAACCGTGCCATGTATTTATCAGGAAGATTCAATGCGTGGCTGGGCATTGCAGTCAAACCTAAGCATGACAGCAAATGCCCCAGGCGGAGAATACTCCAATTTTATTCAGACAAATTCAAGGGGGGAAAGAAGCCCTGAAATTTCCGTTTCAGGACAGCAGTTTTTGATTCTTGGCATTGGTGACAGCATGACATTCGGGCAGGGTGTTGACGAAAACCAGGCCTATCTCAGGCTTTTGGAAAACGGATTGCGGGAAAAAGGCAAAGATGTTGCTGTGCTAAACGCAGGGGTGGGCGGCTATAACACAAAGCAAGAGATTGACACCCTTGAATACTACCCTGAAGATTTTAGCCCGGACCTGATAGTCCTTGGCTTTTTCACAGGCAATGACGTTTACGGAAACCTTGAAGACCGCTTCAGGTATGATATAGTTAACGGGTGCTTGAAGGCAAAGCCTGTTGAAGGAACCGGCTTTAAGCATTTTTTAAGAACAAACCTTAAAAGCTATGGATTTTTTGCCGAAAAATTAAGGGCAGTTCCGGTCGTAAGCGATTTGCTGATGTCAATTGGATTAATGTCGAAAAAAAGGCCAAATGTTTACATGCTGAGCATGCAAAATCCCCCTTCTGCAGAGATGCAGCCCGCCTGGGACGAAACAGAACGGCAGCTTGAAAGAGCGCAGGCAATTGCGGAAAAGCAAGGCATAAAGATAATCATAATGGTAATTCCTTCAAGCTTTCAGGTTTATGACGAGATTGGCAAAAATGCCCTTGCATCTTATGGTATTGACAAAGAAGGGTTTGAATATAATTATCCCGAAAAACAGCTTGCCTCTTTTGCGGAAGGAAAGCCAAACCTTGTAATTGTTCCATTGGTTGAAGAATTCAGAAAAAGCGATGAAAAGCTTTTTTATGAAAAAGACCCGCACCTGACAGCGGCAGGCCAGGCCCTTGCAGCCCAAATACTTGAAAGAGAGGTTCTGAAACAAAGCCTTTCCTAATATCAAAGGGCAAAAATACAGATACAAAATTTGCCCTTTGATAGCTATCAAAAGGCAATTAAAAAATTTTTACAATTAATGCCTTTTGATACAAAAACGCTTTTCCTTAAAACAGCGCATAGACAAACGGGCTCAGCACGCTGCTTTGGCTGAAAATTATCAGCAGGCTGACGATTATCAGCATTATGACAATCGGCGCAAGCCACCAAAGCTTTTTTTTCCAGACAAAATTGCCCATTTCCTTTGCAAGATAAGCCATTTTCATATAAGGACTATAAAAAGCAAATTCTTTTTAAAACCTGCCGTCAAATGCCCTGCATTTCATTTTTTCATTCTGCCGAACGTAATCCAATAGCCGCCTTCCCTGTCCAGTTGGCCAATCCACTTTAACTGCTTAAAAAACCTTGAAACAAAATTGGGCTTTGGCTCGCTGTTCCAGACTCCCCTTATGCCAAGGTCAGGCTTGTTCGGAACAATCTGGATAAATTCAATTCCGTTTTTATCAAACCATTTCAAAACTTCGCCAATCGTATGCGTTGTTTCATGAGGGTGCAAATACTGGTCGTTCCACCATCCCCTTGCCCTTTCCTTGTCTTCAACATCCCCGATTTGCATTCTGATAAATCCGTCTTTTACTTTTTGGTTGTTCTTAAAAACAGTTTTTGCCAAAATTATTCTCGCCTTCAAAGGCAGCCTGCCAAACCGGTTATACAAGCCGACGGCAACCAATCCGTTGGGCTTCAAAAGCTTCAAAATGTTCTGGAAACCGCCATAAGCATCGCCTGTATGATGCAAAACACCCAGGCACAAAACCACGTCAAACTTTTTGCCAATGCCCTCAATTTGCTTTTTGTCAAGGATATCAACTTTTTTCAAATGCAATGAATTCAAGCCAAGCTTTTCCTTCAAAGCCTTTGCCTTATTAAGGGAAGAATCGGAAAAATCTATCCCCCACACGCACTTTCTCCGCAAAGAAAGGAATGCGGAAAGCTGCCCTGTGCCTGTGCCGACATCGATGACTGAAGCATCCTGGTCAATGCTCCGGTCAAGAATTTCCGCAAAAGGCCAGGCACTTGCGGCCAAATAGCCCTTGCAATTAAACCTGCTTAATTCATAATCCGGAAAAGGGGTCTTGTTGTAAAAACCCTGGACCTTTTTGCCAACCTCGGTAGTCATTTCATGCCTCTTCTTTTTTTTTAATTGCTAATTGCCTGATGCCTCGGCCTTTTTCTCCGAATCCCATTCGTCCCTTAAATTGTCCTTCCTTTTTATCAAAAAATTGCCTGCAAACAACGCATCAATTCCTGTTCCCATCATGCACTTGTAAGCATCAAAGGGAGTGCACACAATCGGCTCGCCCCTGATATTGTAGGATGTGTTTACAAGGATTGGCACGCCCGTCTTTTTCCCAAACTCTTTTATTAAATCATAATACAACTGGTTTTGGTTTCTCCTGATTACCTGCAGCCTTCCGGAACCGTCAACATGGGTAACGGCCGGAACCATCTTTTGCCTGCTTTTCTTAATCGGCCAAACCATCAGCATGTAATATGCTGGTTCAGGCAATGGCTTGTCAGCCTCAAAAAAGGAATCAACATCCGAATCGCAGATAACAGGCGCAAAAGGCCTGAAGTATTCCCTGTGCTTTACCTTAAGGTTAAGGATGTCCTTCATTTTGCTTTTTGTCGGCGAAGCCAGAATGCTTCTGTTCCCCAAAGCCCTTGGCCCCCATTCCATCCGCCCCTGGAACCAGCCTATTACCCCGTCCTTCAGAAGCATGCCAACAGCCGCCTTCAAAAGCTCTTTTCCAGAACCGAATTTCGTGTAAGCAATTTTTTTTTCCTTCAAAACCCTTTCAATTTCCGCATCGGAAAAACCAGGGCCCAAAGAAGCGGAATCAAAGACAAAGTTTCTCCTGTTCCCAAGGGTTGAATTGTAAACATAATAAGCCGCGCCAATGCTGCCTCCTGCATCGCTTGCGGCAGGCTGAATCCAGATTCTTTTGAAAGGCGTCTTTTTCAGAATCTTTCCGTTTGCAACACTGTTCAATGCGACACCGCCTGCCATGCAAAGGTTTTCCTCTCCCGTAATCCTGTGCAGGTAATTCAGGGCGGAAAAAATTGCCTCTTCGGTAACCTTTTGCAGTGACATTGCAATGTCCTTGTGGAACTGTATAATCGGCTCGCCGCTTTTCCTTTGCTTTCCGAACAATTCAATGAATTTTTTGCTGGGCATGCTCATCCTGTAATGGTAACAAAAGTAATCCATGTCAAGGGCAAAGCTTCCGTCAGGCCTTATGTCAACAAGCTTTTTCATCTTGTCATAGTATTTCGGCTTGCCATAAGGTGCAAGGCCCATGACCTTGTATTCGCTGCTGTTTACCCTGAAGCCAAGGAATGCCGTAACCGCACTGTAAAGCAGGCCCAGGGAATGCGGGAAATTGATTTCTTTAAAAATTTTTACATCATTTCCATAGCCTTTCCCCAGCGTTGTAGTAGCCCATTCACCAACGCCGTCAGCGGTAAAAATTGCCGCGCTCTTAAAAGGGCTCACCAAAAAGGACGAGGCGGCATGGGACAAATGGTGTTCCAGAAAACAAATTTTTCCCTTAAACCCCATTTCGCCCAAAACCGCTTTTATCAAAAGCCTTTCAGTGAGCCATGGCGGCAGGCTCTTGGCAAAAGCAAAATAGCTTTTTGGAAAGGTTTCAACAAACTGGTACAGCAGCCTTTCAAACTTCAAAAAAGGCTTTTCATAAAATGCAACAACCTCAATTTTGCCAATTGTTGTTTTTCCTTCCTTCAGGCAATACTCTATCGCATTCTTCGGAAAATCCGAATCGTGCTTTTTTCTCGAAAACCTTTCTTCCTGCGCAGCGGCAATCAGCTTTCCGTCCCTTACGAGGCAGGCACTGCTGTCATGGTAATAGCAGGCAATTCCCAAAATATCCATAAAATCCCCTTAAAACATTTCCTCAATTTTTCCCGATTCCTTTTTGTCAATCCAGTAGCTTGGCTTTTTCTTTGCCTTGATTTCCATAAACCTTTTGCCAGCCAGCCTTGAAAGCACAAACACAAGGCCAACCCCAAAAAAATAGGTCAAGGTAAGCGTAACCCAGCTGACGGCAACACTGACCCTTTCGGCAAATTCTTTGCTGCCCTCAAGCATTCCATCGCTAAGGCTGTTTTTCAGCAGCATCTTCAACGCCCTTGGAAAAACCGCGTTGACCAAAATTACTGCGGCAAAAGCGATTGCAAAATTCCAAATGTTTTTCTGCAAAAACCCCTGCTGAAAAACAATGAGGTAAAGGACCCCTGCGAAAAAGCCAAGCATTGTATAAAAAGAAAAAGCCTTTCCAAACCCAAACAGCTTTCCCACCGGTTTTTCATCAAAAAGCATGATATAACCAAACCGAATAACCTTTAAAAATTGCATTTATGCATTAAAAATAAACGCGCTTCCGGGAAGCGCAAACAAGCACCCTGAACAAAAAAAGGTTTTGAAACAACAGAAAAAAAATCATTTCTTCTTGGCGTCCTTGCCCTTGGCATCGCCTTTCTTCGCATCCTTTGCTTCCGCAGCCTTTCCGCCTTTTGCCTCGGTAGGCTTGCCACCCTTTGTTTCAGCTGCCTTGCCCTCTTCTTTCTTGCCGCCTTTTGCTTCAGCCGGCTTTTCTTCCTCTGCCTTTGCCGCGCCTGCCTTGACCTCTTCTTCTTTCTTCTCTTCGGCAATGATGTCCCTTGTCTTCTTGGGCTTGGTTCCAATGCTCTCAACATCAGTGCCAACCCTGACCTTGATGTCAACGCCAAGCTTTGACCCAGCCCTCTTACAGGCAATCTTTGCAGTTTCAACGTTTTCCTCGTCAACAAGAACAGACATAAGAATCTGGCCGGGCCTTACCCTGACAGCCCTGCCGATATTCTTTCCATAACAATGGCTCATTCCTGTGGAAACACGGTCAGCCCCGGCTCCCTGCGCAAGCTTGTTTTCCCTCAAAATATGGAAAGGATAAACCCTGATTTTCATAAAATAGCCGTCCTTTCCAAGCTTGTTGTTCAAAAACCTGTTGACAGCCATCCTCGCGCTCTCAAGTGCATTGTCCCTGACCTGCGCATGCCCATCAGCAACAAGGTTAAGAACCCTGTTAAACTGCTTAATGCCATCGCCCATATTGAACTGCCTTGTCTTAAGGCCAGGAATAGAACCCACATAGCTGCGCCTGTGCACCTTAACAGCGTAACGCGTAAAAGCCCTGTCCTTCTTGGTGTTATAGCAGTGCCCAGGCCTTATACCCATTTCAAACCACTTTCAAGCTCAAAAAAACCTCTAAAAAAATAGGGTTCTTCAACGCAAATAATCTCACAAGAAAAGCTTTAAAAAGCCTTTTGCATTGCAATGCGAAAAAACAATTGCCTGTAATAAAGCATTTATTAAACAATTAAAAGAATAAATCATTGCATGAAAACCCTTTTTGTTGCAGGCAGGAACCAGGCGCTTGCCAAAGCCGAAACCCTTTCTTTCTTTGAAAGGCAGGGCAATCCTGCCAAGGGCATTTCAGCGGAGCAAAACGCTTTCCTTTTGGAAACAGACCGCGAGCCTGATGCCAAAAAAACAATCAAGGCGCTTGGCTCGACAATTGCAATTGGAAAAGAGCTTTGCTCCGGTCCCCTTGAAGAAATAGAAAAATTCATAGAAGAACGCGAGGTTTACTTCGGCGAAAAAAACAACTTCACTTATTCCCTGATGGAATTTGCCGATGAAGAAAGCGCAAGTGCAGTGCTTGGCGCGCTCAGGCAAAAATTCAAAAGCGAAAAAACCAAGGCGCGCTTCAAGGCAATGAGGGGCACAATTCTCACGCAGGAAGGCGGTGTCATTGCGGGAACGCCCTCAAAGGCGTCGGCAACAGACGCAACATTCTTTCTCTTCAAATCAGGCAACGCGCTTTCATTCGGCTTCATTGAGGCTTTTGCCGACACAAAAGAAGCCGAGCAATTTGACATGGGCAAGCCTGTGAGGCGCGAAAGCCTTGCGATTCCCCCAAGGCTTGCAAAAGCCCTCGTAAACCTGAGCCAAACAAGGCAAGGGCAAACGATTTTGGATCCGTTCTGCGGCATAGGCATAATATTGCAGGAGGCAATGCTCCAGGGCATAAATGTTGCGGGCGTGGACATCAACAGCACTGCGGTTTCCGACGCAAGGCGCAACATCGAATGGCTGAGAAAAAAATACCGGGCACAAGCAAATGCAAAAATAATGCAGGGCGATGCGAGGGATGTTTCGCTTCAAGGCATCGGCGGAATTGCAACAGAGCCATCGCTTGGGGCGCTGCTCAAAAACATTCCGCACAAAACCGAAGCCCTTCAGATGCAGGCGCGCTTTGAAACCCTGATGATTGCTGTGCTCAACAACCTCAAAACAGCCTTAAACCCAGGCGCAAAAATCGCTTTCACAGCACCGTACATCAACACCGGAAAGCAGCGCATTGGTTGTGATATCCAAAAAATCTGCGCCGCAACCCATTTGAAAATGCGCGAATTCGGCTTCAATGTAAAACAGCCACTGCGCGACTACAGGCCAACCCAAACAGTCGGCAGGGAAATATTCGTGCTGGAAAAATAGCAGGCAAAACTTGCCGGGCTTTTGGCTGCCAATGACCTGTTGCCCGATAATGAAGCTCTGGCTCAGAACGCGCCAGTCATTGCTCTTCTGCTAGCCCTGTTTGTCTTCAACGGTTTTTTTGTCGGCGTTCTTGTAGG
>JBAZQI010000015.1:0-25290 GCA_041645325.1 archaeon | reverse complement strand
AAACCATTTAGAAAGCCGTAAAATGGCAAAAAAAGGCGTTTTTGCTTCGCAAAAAGGCTTTCTTTCCCAAGGCTTTCTTTCTTTAGAAAGAAAGGCTTCTTAACAGGCCCCTTAGGGAAAGGCGGTTTGCTTTTCAAAACCGCGTATATTAAATAGAAGGTTGGACATATTAATTTTGGGTTTCATCACCCCCGAATTCTGTATAACAGGAAGGCAAAAAGGCAAAGGAGGAAAGAAAAAACAGTTTCTAATTTTTCTTTCCTCTTATTTTTAAGCGCAAACAAACAGGCTTGCAGAGCAATTTCCCAACAGCCCCGAGTGC
Source organism: archaeon (assembly GCA_041645325.1). Taxonomy (GTDB): domain Archaea; phylum Iainarchaeota; class Iainarchaeia; order Iainarchaeales; genus JAFCCL01. The sequence continues at coordinate 24,968 of JBAZQI010000015.1, read as the reverse complement.
CCTGCAGGGTACGAGGCATCTTAGAAATGCCAAAGCATTTCAGCGCAAACCAGTGGGTTTGCGGTGCAAGAAAAGCAACCGCTTTTCTATGCTTACGATTTCTGAACCTCAAAGGTTCAGAAAAGAAAAGCTATTGCTTTTCTATGTTTTAACAAAAGGCTGGCGAAAAAAGCCTTTTTCCAAAACCGAACAAACCAAAAGGTTTGCGAGGCCCGCAAAGCCCTGCTTTGCTTGGGGCTTGCGAAAAACGCTTCGCGAAAAACGCTTCGAAGGCAAAAAAGGCTTCTTTTCCCAAGGCTTTTCTTTCGCAAAAGAAAAGGCTTCCCAAGGCTTTCTTGCCGAAGGCAATTTCGCAAACCTTTCTTAAAGGTTTTTCTTCAGAAAGAAAGGCTTGCTTAAAAGATATGCTTAAATCCTGCATTGTGGAAGTTACTATAATTGGTGTTTTGCATGGATTTGGGAAAGTATATCAAGAAAAGCGATTCAAGGGGCGGGGACAATTACCCTGTTGAAAGAAAGTGCCTTCAGTGCGGCAGGCTTCTTGACAACAAGGGCGATTACCTTTATTACCAGCGTTTTTGCTCCAAAACCTGCAAGGAACGCTACGTTGGAATGCCATTGGACTGATAAAAGGCAAGACAGGCAAAAAGATATCTGCTGACAGCCAATCATTTACACAACTTTTCCAGCCAACGAAAACAGGCAACAACCAAAAAAAGCAATAATCTACAGCATGCTCACCGCGTGGTGCAAATCCGGGAAGCGGGATTTATTACACATTTGTTTGTATTATACATGGCTTTTTAAATAGATTTGTGTAATAACTATTTCATGGCTTATTTGGCAAAGCAGAAGAAGGGGAAAAACACTTATTACTATTTAGTTGAAGTAATTCAAATAGCAAAAGGCAGAAGAAAGCAGATTAGGCGGTACATTGGCTCGCAGAAACCGTCCGAAACAAAATTGCAGGTGTTAATGGCAAAGTTTGAAGAAGAAGTTGAAAAAGAAAAAATCAGGCTGCACGGGTTTCATTACTTGACTTCTGATGAAATAAAGGAAATTAATGATGTAAACAAAGAATTTTGGCAAAGGTACAAAAGACAGAATAAAACCGTGCAAGAGCAATTTGACCAAAACTTTGTGATGGCATTTGTTTTCAACTCAAATTCAATTGAAGGCAGCACACTAACGCCAAAAGAAGTGGAATTGCTTCTGAAAGAAAATATTGCGCCAAACAAGCCGCTTGAAGACGTGCTTGAAGCAAAGAATGCAGAAAAAACACTAAACTTTGTAAAAGAAGCCAAGGGAGAACTAACAGAAGAATTTTTGCTGAGTGCGCACGAAATTTATTTCAAGGACACAAAGCCCTACATTGCAGGCAAATACAAAACAGCGCAAAACAGGATAACCGGCTCTGCATTTGAGACAACGCCGCCAAAATTCGTGCCAACAGATATTAAATTATACTTTAAAGAGTATGAAAAACTAAAAAAAGAATTGCATCCATTGGAATTGGCTGCTTGGGCACACTGGAAACTGGCAAGAATACACCCCTTCCAAGATGGCAATGGAAGAACAGCAAGAATCATAATGAACTTTATCTTGCATAAAAATGGCTATGCAATGATTGACATAAAAACAAAAGAAAAACAGCAATACTTCAAAGCATTGGAAAAATGCCATTACAACAACAATGCAAGGGCATTGGCAACAAGGCTTGTTAGAAGGTTCAAGAAGCAATACCAAAATGCGCTAAAGAGTGGCGAATAGAATGTTGCAGAGAGTCATTCACCATTCAAGCCTGTGCCCGATTTTTATTCCTTCGCTTTTTCCTGCGGGCATTTCTGCGAAGAATTTGCTTGGCTTTTTTGGCGCATAGCCGAGGGAAAACGGCGGCAGGTTTTTTGTGATGTCCACGACTTTTTTGTTGCGGTCAAGGTAGACAACGTCAATTGGAAAGAAAACGAACAGCATGTGGATTGCCGCGTTCGCTATTGATTCGCGTGGCAGGCAGAAGATTAGCGCATAGTTGAATTTTTTTGCGTCCTCAAACATGAGGCCTTTGAGCTTTTCCCAGGAGGTTTCTGCCAAAATGGTTTTGTTCATTATTTTTTTGCCTGTTGTTTTGTTGAAAAGCATTGGAATCAGCCCAGGGGAAAAAGCGTTTAGTGCTCCTTGAGAAGCTTTAAGGGCGGAATTTTTATTTCTTCAAGAATCTGCCGGGTGCTTCCCGGGGAAACAAGCCTTCCTTCGAGCTTTATTTTTTTGCCGAGCTCGTCAAGCTCTGCCATGCGTTTTTTCAAATCAGCGACTATTTCGGCCATTTTTTCCTTCTTTTTTTCGGAAAGCTCTGTCCCTGCCATAAAAAAAACCGTTAATATTAAGGGTTTTGGGCTTTAAAAATTTGCCTAAGCCTTAAAAGGCGGGCAATTGTTACAATTGTCAAATTTTGGCGCAAAACAGTAATATTTTAAATGAATTCAGCGTTTTAGTTTATTAAAAGGGCAATGCCTTTTCTTTTGGATGCGATGAAATGCTTGAATCTATTGCCTTTATTCCTGATGGGAACAGGCGCTATGCAAGAAAGGCCGGCGTGAACTTTCTTCAGGCTTACCGGCTTGGCACGCAAAAGGCCTGGGATGTAATGCACTGGCTTGAAGATTATGATTCGGTGAAAAGCGGCACGTTTTGGATGCTTTCGCTTGAAAACATGCAGAAAAGGAAAGCGGAGCTTTCATTGCTGTTCAGGATTTTTGACAGGGAGCTTGAAAAGGTAAAAAGTTCCGGTTATTTTGAGCAGAACCAGATTAGGCTCAGGTTTTTTGGAAAGCTTGAGTTGTTGCCGAGAAAGCTGCTTGAAAAGGCAAAATCCGCCGAAGATTTTACGCAGGATTTCAAAAAAAGGACAATCAATTTGGCGCTTGGCTACAGCGGCAGGATGGAAATCGTTGACGCGGCAAAAAGGCTTGCGCTTGACGCGCAAAAAGGCGCAATTGAATTGGAAAAAATCGACGAAAAAAGCTTTTCAAAATATCTTTACGCAGACATCAGGGAGCCGGACCTTGTTATCAGGACAAGCGGTGAACAAAGGACCTCGGGATTTCTGCCGTTCCAAAGCGCCTACAGCGAATTGCACTTCTGCAGGCACTGCTGGCCCGAGTTTTCAAAACAGGACTTGAATGCCGCAATAGAAGACTTTGGCTCAAGGAAAAGGAATTTCGGCAAATAAAAAAAATCCGTGTGAAAGAAAATGAAATGGGAAAGCATTGCCGTCTTGTGCATTATAGCATACCTTGCCATAGCCTTGCCGCTCTACATTTTGAACCAGCAGGCGGTCAAGCAATGCCAGCTGGCATGTGAAGAAGAAGGGTTTGACCTGGTCGTAAGCGCAGCCTCCTGGGGAGAAAAAACGGAATGCAGGTGCTTTGACTCAATAGCAAGGCAGGAAAAGTTTGTCACAATAAGCTGAGGCAAAAAGCCTTTTTTGCTTGAGCAAAAAAGCCTTGGGAAAAAATGCTTCGCAAAGCCTTTTTGTCTCACGACAACATAGAAAAGCAAAAGCTTTTCTTGCCTCGCAAAACCATTGGTTTTGCTAGGAAAGCCTTGGGAAATTTGCTTCGCAAAAAAAAGGCCAAATGCCTGGCAAAAGATAGGTTTGAAGCTTTTTAATAGTATTTGTTTCATAAATCAATAATATAAAGCGTGTTAAATATAGCCTTAAATACAGCCCCGTCGTCTAGTGGCCAAGGATATCAGGCTCTGGCGCATTCAATGCGGAGAGACCTGAGGACAGGAGTTCGAATCTCCCCGGGGCTATAATATTTATCCTGTGACCTGGTATTTTCCCCAAGCCAGCCCATTTTCCGTTTTTTTTTTAGTTTGCTGGCACTATTTTTGTCACGATTTTTGTTACAATTGTTGCCGTTGCCAGGAATGCCACTGTGGCTGACAGCAGAATTGCCCAATGAATCGGCTCGGTAAGCGGAATTACGTTGAAAAAGCTTCCAAGCGGCGTGAACAGCAATATTGCCTGCAATGCAAGGGAAAAGATTACCGCAAAAATGAGCCATTTGTTTTTCATGAAGCCCAGCTTTTCCTGGTTTCTCACAACCGCAATCATGGTCATTTCAAGCAGGACAAAGCCGGTAAATAGCATTGTTTGGGCAAGGCCTATGCCTGCCAATAGCAGGCCTGCATAAAACAGGCCAATCAAAAAAATTGTTTTCACAGTGCCAACGCTTGCAATCAATGATATTGTGCGCTTGCTTATCACGCCCTCGCCTTTTTTCTTCGGCTTTCGCCGCATTATTCCCTGGTTGCTTGGGTCTACGCCAAGCGCAAGGGCAGGCGGGCCGTCGGTAAGCAGGTTTATCCAGAGAATCTGGGTTGGCGCAAGCGCGGCAAATCCTGCAAATGAAAGCAGGAACACCACCATTACTTCGGCCACATTGCAGGTAAGCAGGTAATTGACAAATTTGCGAATGTTGTCAAAAATCGTGCGCCCCTCTTTTACCGCTTCTTTTATCGTGCTGAAATTGTCATCCAAAAGTATTATGTCCGATGCCTCACGGGCAACATCGGTTCCCCTCAGGCCCATGGAAACGCCGACATCGGCTGCGTGCAGGGCAGGCGCATCATTGACGCCGTCGCCTGTCATTGCCACAACATGGCCGTTTACCTGAAGCGCTTTGAGCACGCGAAGCTTTGCGTCAGGCGAAACCCTTGCAAATACCCCTGTTTCTTCAACCGCAATGCAAAGCTGCTCATCTGTTATGGCATGCAATTCGGTTCCGTCCAAGGCTTTTCCTTTTATGCCAAGCTCTTCAGCAATGGCCTTTGCCGTTACAACATTGTCGCCTGTAACCATCACCACGCGAATGCCCGCGCTTTCGCATTCGGCAATGCTTTGCTTTACTTCCCTGCGCGGCGGGTCAATCATTGCCTGCAGGCCGAGAAAAACAAGGCCGTTCTCAATGCCTTTTTTGCCCATGCCATTGGCAGTTTCTTTGTATGCAAAGCCAAGCACCCTAAGCGCCTTTGAGGCAAACTGGGCATTTTTTTCAAGCGTTTCCTCAATGTCCTTTTTTTTCAGTTCCTTTTCTTTTCCCGCAACCAATATTTTGGAGCAATGCCCGAGCACTGCTTCAGGCGCGCCTTTCATGAAAACCAGTGCCTGCCCGCCGCCGGCATCATGCACGGTAACCATTCTCTTTGTTTCCGATTCAAACGGAATTTCGTCTACGCGCGGCAGCTCGCTGTTCAGCCTTTTTTCGTCCAAGCCGGCTTTCCTCGCGCTCACAAGAAACGCTATTTCTGTCGGGTCGCCGACAAAAATCGGCTTGTTTTGCTCGTTAAGCGAAATGCTGGCGTCGTTGCAAAGCGCGCCTGCCTTCAACAGCAATTCAATTTCTTTTGCAGGAACCAGGCTTTTGCCAAGCAGGAAGCTTCCTTCAGGGTCATATCCTGTTCCAGTGACATCAATTGTTTTGCCATTGCTGAAAATTTTGGTTACGGTCATGCGATTTTCAGTGAGCGTGGCTGTCTTATCAGTGCAAATTACATCGACGGTGCCAAGGCCTTCAACAGAAGCAAGTTTTCTCACAAGCGCGTTCTTTTTTGCCATGTGCCTTGTGCCAAGGCCAAGGCTCCATGTTACAACTGCTGGCAAGCCCACGGGAATTGCGGCTACTGCAAGGCTGATTGCCGTGAGGAAAACCACCATTAGCCGGTGGCCAAGGCTTCCTTCCAAATCAACCAGCAGGAGCTGGTTTGCGGCAACAATGGCAATAATTATTATAACAAGAAAGCCGATTTTTTTTCCAAGCTTGTTTATTTCTTTTTGGAAAGGGGTTGCCTTTTGTGTTGGCGCCTGCAAAGTTTCAGCAATCTTCCCAACCTCGGTCCTCAGGCCTGTTTCCGTTACAACCGCCATTCCTGTCCCGCTTGTCACAACCGAATTTTTGAAAACCGTGTTTATCTGCTCGGCAAGGCTTGTCTGCGATGGCAGAATGTCTGTGCGCTTTGAAACAGGAACGCTTTCTCCTGTCAAAAGCGATTCGTCAAGGTGCAGATTCCTTGCCAGGAAAACGCGGGCATCTGCAGGGACCTTTTCGCCTGCCTCAAGGAAAATCACGTCGCCTGGCACAAGCTCTTTTGCGCCAATAACCTGCTTTTGGCCTGAGCGCAGCACGGTTGCCTTTTCAGGGCTCATTTTTTTCAATGCCTCAAGGCTTTTTTCTGCCTTGAATTCCTGGAAAAACCCGAAAATGCCGTTTGCAAGCACAATTATGAAAATTAGCTCGGCATTCACAAGGTTTTCCTCATAGCCCGGAAAAAAGCTCACGGCAAGCGAAACAAGCGCGGCTGCAATAAGCACAAGGATGAGAAAGCCCCTGAATTGCGCAAGGAAAATCCTCAAAGGCGAAATCTTTTTCTCAAGGGAAATTTCATTCGGGCCATATTCCATCAGCCTTTGCCTTGCCTGCCCAAAAGAAAGGCCCTGCTCTCCGGACTCAAGCTGCCTGAAAACATCCTCATGACCAAGGCTGTGCCAAAGCAAAACAAAACACCCTTTAATTAAAGAAATAAAATAACAAGGCATTTCGGTCTATTAAAGGTTTTGGTCAAAGCCGTCACGTCCGGCAAGCCTTTTGCCTGTTGGCAAAAGCCTTGGGAAAAAACGCCTTCGGCTGGTACGGAGCCAATTCAGCTTGGGCTGAATATAGAAAAGCCATTGCTTTTCTTACCTCGTACCCTGCAGGGCACTCGGTTGACTTGGCTCGCTTCGGCTCGCCACGAAAGCCGTCACGTCCGGCTGGTCAGAGCAAGAAGCCTATTGCTTTCAGCAATAGGCTGGCTTCGCCAAGCAAAAACATTGCCAGCAAGGCAATCCACGGCATTAAAGGCTTTGACATTTTGCAGGGGACAAAAAAAACGAAGCAAAAAGGCTTTGCGCGAAGCGCAATTTTTCCCAAGGCTTTTTCTGAACCTATAAGGTTCAGAAACCGTAAGAGATGCTAAAGCATCTCTAAGGTTTCACCCAAGTGAAAAAGGCTTAGCGCCAACAGGCACAAATTTCCCAAAGCTTGCCGTTAGGCCTTTTTCGCAAACCTTTTTCCAAAAGGTTTTTCTGGAAAGAAAAAGGTTTATATATCAGAAAGATGTTTGTATTAGCTAAGTTTTCCTTGGGGGAAAACGTTCAAATCCACAATTAGGAGGCTCGGTTATCCATGAATAGTTTGTTTAAGTATCTTATTCTTTCAACGCTAATTCTGTTTCTTTTTTCAACCGCATCGGCGAACTTTGTCTTTACAGGGCTGAAGGCAACAGACATGAATGTTTGGGACGCAAACGGCGCTCGGCACGCAAACGCCGGAGAAGACTTTAACGTAATCATCCCAAACGCAAACACAACTGCAGACGTGAACAGCGACAGCAACTACCTTGTTGCCCTAAGTTACCGCGGGACATATGTTGATTTGAATGTAGTATCATTGGCTAACAGTTGGAATGACGCAGCACAAGTGGCTACAGCGAGCGACAACTCAAGCGGATTTATCGATGCAAACACTGCAAAAAGGACATTAACTGGAACTGGCCCATGCGCATCTGGTGGGGACTATAACGTGATAATTCTTGATGCCAGAAGTGACTTGAACACATTCGATGTTACTGTTAGAATGCCAACCACAGGCACTATAACCACACTTAAGGGCAAAGAGGTCCAAGTAGAATTGTGGAAGATAGTGGCAACAGGAGCAACCACTGTACAATGCCTTGCAAAAGTCGCTGACGCTAACTTCATAATCGGGCCGGCAATACTAATCAGGCCGATTGCAGGAGTCCAGCCTGGTTCTCCTGGTATTGGCGGAATTGACCAGAACATTACAATTTTGGGCTATGGCTTTGCCCCTGACGCAAATGTAATGATCAGGTACCGGGATGCAAATGGCGTAAGAACAAAAGACCTTAACGTTTGGGACATGAACTATGCGAATAATCCATACAAGTTCGTAAACCCAAAAACCGGCACATACGATGCTGATGTAAACGTGGCAGACAAAATCTGGTCGGGCGCAACAATTGTTGGCAAGGGCAGCCCCACAAATCCGGGTTCGCAGCTTGCGCTTGCCATCCAGCCTGACCGCAACGGCTACTTTGATGTGAATGTTGCAATACCGCCAGTGCCAAGCACATCCTTGGCTGGCCCGGGCGGAGCGCCAGACAACAACTTCAGCGCATACAATAACGTTGGCGATGACGCAAACGCAATGGTTGTGATAACACCCGGCATAACAATGGGCACAGACGAAAATGTTACGGTTGGAATATGCAGCATAAGCGGCACTTCCAGCAACAGGACTGATGCCAACTGTACTGCATCTGGCGGAACATTCAGCAGGGTTTCTGTTGAAACCGCAATGAGAAACAACTGGATTACAAACATGCAAGCGGTGAAAGGCTTCCAGGTGCAAATGTGCGATGGAAGCTGCGCTTCAGGCGCACAACTATTGGTGCAGGTTGCATTCAACAGCGACATGAACATGTCAAAAGGGCCGCAGAGAAACTATGACAGGGATATGACTGCAGCACGGGGAAAAGCCAGCATGGACACAGACCAGATGCCAGAATTCGCAATGGATGCGAACATTACAATATACAGTATCAAGGTGCCAAGCAGCCAAATGCCGATTCTTGCAAGGAACGGCCTGGTTTGCCCAACATCGATGTGCAAGAACAGGGACGGCAGCACGCTGTCAGAGAGCTATGTTGACGCGGTCACAGGAGTGCCGACATGGCAATATAATGCCACTGCTGGAGACGGAAACCTCAACTTCAGAGTAATGACGTTCTCAACCTACGAAGCTGGCACACTAAGCGTTGAAGTGCTGACGCCTGCACCAGGCGCAAAAATCAGGACACCAAGGCATGGCGCGGACGCAAACTACACGTTCAGCTTCCAGTTCAAGGACACGAACACGCTTGATAGCAGCGGGCAGCATATTGGCAACAATGCAATGCAGGCAATAATATATTTCTCAAACACAGGGGGTGCAAAAACAGGCGTAATAATCGATGATGTGAACATTTTTGACAACCTGTTTGTAAGGTGCAACGGTTACGGTGTAATAACAGCGGATACAAACCTGGCTGAATGGAGAACATGCTACTTTGACATGAACAGGAGCGACCTCAATAGGCTTGTCGGGGAGTATGTGATTGACGTCAACATAATGACCCCGTTTGGCAGGAATATGGGAATCACCAGCGGCACGGTAATAGGCTACACCGACGGCAATGTGTTCTTTAACCCGCCGCTGATTGAAATAACTGATGTTAACCTCAATGCGGTAAGCCATTTCCAGATAAACGCGTACAGCAATACGCTAAAATACAGCCAAGGCGCCCTTGACATAAATTATGTCATAGACTTCAACATGTACCTGCCGGACTGGAACATAGACCAGAACTTCACATTGGGCGACTACAACATCCATTTCTATCTCAGCGGAACAAGGGGCGCACTGACAAACGACCTCAATATATCAACCGCAAACCTGGACCAGAACTTCAAAGCAGTGGCTGACCAGTTGGTATGGGCTGCATCAGGCCCTGGCAATGCGGCACCATTCAAAATGTCATGCATTGCCCCTCCAGCGAATGCGCGATACCTTGACTTTGACTGCAACGCGCAGTTTGACACTAACAAGGTAATAGAAGGAATGTACTACCTGGATGTAAGGTTAATGAATAACAAGTCAAGGACTGTCTTAAACAGTAACCAGGGCGGCGCAGGCGTGGCAAAAACCCTTGATGTAAACGAGCTCTGGGACATAAACAGCAGCACGCTGAGCTTTACGGTAAACGACAACAATGTTCCGAGGGCAAGGTTTAGCAGCAGTTATGGCAGCCATGAGCAGACAGTAAATGCGAGCACATATGACCTTGTGCTATACTGTGATGACAACACATCAGGGGCATACCAATACATGTTCAGGGAGACCGAAGTAACCTCAGTATGGACAAACAACGGCACAAATGACACCCTGCGACTCACAGTGCCTACCGCAGAGCAAAAAATAAAGACATTCCAAGGAGGCTGCCTTGATTATGCGGGAAATATAAGCGACATCAACTCAACAACAATTATAACCTTCAGGCCGCCTGGAACTAAAGGCGTGACCCCAAGCGGACCAGGTGGTGGAGACGGCGGAGGTGGAGGAGCGCCTGGGCCTGTGACAGAGGGAACTGAAACAATTGTCTTAGTGGAAACCCAGGGAACCCCAACAGCAACAGCGGTTGAATCAGTGCTAACTGACGCAGGGTTCACTGCCCAGGAGATTGCCACGGCAACGCAGTTTGCCACAAGCATGGCAATAGACCAAAGAGTCGGGGTTGACAAGATAACGGCTGCAACAGGCGCGACATACAGCACTTTGGTTTCAATAAAGGTAACCAACCACTCAAACAAGAAGTGGGAGAACGTCAAGGTTATTGCCGAGATTCCAAAGGCACTGGCTACAGACGCATCACACGTGAAAAGCTCTTTCGCAATGAAAGTGCTCAAAGCGGACCCGATAATAGAATTCACCGTGCCTGAAATCCAGGTCGGACAGACCGTAAGCATAATATACAGCGTGGCCAAGAACATTTCGGATATCACGGCAAGGGCAATACCAATCGGCATGGTCATAGGATACGATGAAGTTGCACCATGCGAAAACGTGGTATGCGAAAGCGATGCATGTAGCACAGGAACATGCAACAGCGCAACAGGCAACTGTGATTATGCATACAAGGCAGATGAAACTGCCTGCGGAAACAGCAAAGAGTGCAAGGCCGGGACATGCATTGAAAAGGCAACACCGCCCGCACCACCAGTTAAGCCAACTGCACCTGACTACACAATGCCAATAGTAGCGGTTGTTATCATAATATTGGTAATAGCCGGTGCAGCATTCTACGCTAAAAAAGGAAAAAAGAAAAAAGGGCTATAAACCTTTTTCTCTTTTTTTCCCTCTTTCTTCTTTTTTTCTATTTTTCCTTAGCCTTGTGGCTTTGAGGACGGCAAGACCTTTATCTTTTTTCAACAGAAGAAAGGCTTTTGCTGACAACAGGCAAAAAGGCTTTGCAGTGCAACAGCACGGCTTCTTTTCCCAAGGCTTTTCTTTCGCAAAAGAAAAGGCTTGCTTGACGGCGATTGCCGAAAACCTAAAAGGGTTTAAATGTCTGTTTCTGGCAAGCTTTTTTTGGGAAAGAAGGCATGGCTGAATTTGATGAAGAGAACGCGTCCAAAGAAGCGGTAGGCGGAAGGGATAGCGGCGGTGTTGCCGGTGGGCTTGATGGCGGCGGTGATGATGGAGTGGCAGGCCTTGGCTGGAATGTTTTGGCTTCGGGAGAACAGGATGGGAAATTGCTTAATGATGAAAAAAATGGCAATGCTTCTTTTTCTATTGTTGAGGCAGTGGGCGGGAGGAAATGCTATTGGCTTAATGTTTTTCCTGCGTTCACCAGGCAGGAGGAAAGGCTTTTGGCTTCTGTTGAGAGCCTTTTTCAGAAGAGAGGGGCATGTCATTCAGGCCCGGCAGAATTGAGGGCTTTTTTCAGGGAGTATTGCCTGCAGAATCTTGTAATGCTTGATGCAAGGCAGGTTTGTTATCTGGGTTTGGCGCTTGAAAGGCAGGTTTTTGGCTTTGGGCCCCTGGATTTTTTTCTTGGGGACGAGGAGTTGGAGGAGATTGCGGTTGTGGGAATTGGAAGGGAAAAGCCCGTGTTTGTTTTTCATTGCAGGCATGGCTGGCTTGCCACAAATGTTTTCTTTTCAGGCGAGGGTGCTGTGAAAGACCTTGTGAACAAGATGGCAAGGCCTGTGGGAAGAAGGCTTTCAATGAACAGCCCTGTTGTGAACGCCACTTTGCCTGATGGGAACAGGCTTAGTGCGGCAATAAGCCCTGTTTCTTTTTCAGGGCCAAGCCTTACCTTGAGGAAATTCAGGAAAGAGCCTTTTACGCCTGTGCAGCTTTTGGAGAACTGCACTTTTAGCTCCGAGCTCATGGCTTTTTTGTGGATTGCAATGCAGTGCGATTGCTCTGTGCTGATTGCAGGGAACACCGGTTCGGGAAAGACAAGCAGCCTTAATGCCTTGCTTTCTTTTGTGCCTGCGGACGAAAGGCTCGTGGTTGTTGAGGAGACTCCGGAGATAAGGGTGCAGCATTGCCATTTTGTGAAGCTTAATGTTGTGAAAGAGCAGGGTGTTGGAATGCAGAGCCTTATTGTTGAAAGCCTGAGGATGCGGCCTGACAGGATTGTTGTGGGTGAGGTGAGGAGCAGGGAGGAGGTTTCGGCTTTTATTGACACTTTGCTTGCAGGGCAGGGCAAGGGAAGCTATGCCACGTTTCACGGGCAGAGCGCAAGGGAGACCATTGGGAGGATGCGCTCTTTGGGTGCCCTTGAGGTTGACCTTGCTGCAATAGACCTTGTTGTTGTGCAAAGGCGCTGGAATGCAATGGGCAGTGGGAATGGAAACAGGGAGATGCGGCGTGTTGTTGAGGTTGCCGAGCTTGGCGAGAGAAAAGGCTGCCTTGAATGCAATGTTTTGTTCAGGCATGATTATGCCAGGGGCTGCCTTGGAAGGGAAGGCGAGAGCACAAAGGTTTTTGAAAAGGCAAGGCAAAGCTTTTCCTTTGACAGGGCGGGCTTTAACAGGGAGCTGAAGAAAAGGGCGCTGTTTTTGGAGGAAATGAAGGGCAGCGGCATTGGAATGGGCGAGTTTTTCAGGAAGGTGAACGGCTTTTGATTATTTTAGGGGAGAAAAAATGCGGATAAGGCAAAGGGGAAAAATGGTGCGCATGACTTTTGGCAAAATGAAAATTGGCAATGAGGCTGTGAGGCAGGCCGCTGTTTGCTCCATTGCCTGCTGGCTTGTGTCAGGCATTCTTCTTGAAAGCCTTGCGCTTGGAGTTGCAATCGCATTGCTGTGCTTTTTCCTCTTCCTTGCCCTGCTTCTGTATTATCCAAAGGCCAGGAGCAGGAATTATGCGGCAATGATTGAGGCTGGCATTCCTTTTTCGCTGATGGATATTGCTGTGGAGCTGAACCTCGGCGTGCCTTTCCACAGGGCAATAGAGCATGCCATGCAGGGAAAGGGCTGTTGTGCCAGGGAGTTTGAAATTGTGGCAATGGAGGTGAAGGAGCAGGGGGCAAGCATGCAGGATGCCTTGAGGCATTTCTCGGAGAGGATTGACAGCAGGCTGGTGAAGCGTTCGGTGATGCAGCTTGCCGCTGCCTTTGAGCAGGGCGGCAAAAGAAGCGGCGAGCCTGTGAAAAGGATTGCAATGGAGATTCTCACAAGGCAAAGGATTGAAAGCAAGCTGTTTTCAGGCAAGCTTGTGGTGTTCAGCCTTTTGTTCATAGCTGTTTCGGCAATAGTGCCTGCATTGTTCCAGAGCTTTTCCCTGGTGGGAAGCGCAATACTCCACATGAGCTTCACCGCAACGCAGCTTTTTCTCATCATTGCGGTCGGCTTTCCCCTGCTTGATATTGCGGTGCTTCTTTACATCAGGGCAAAGACGCCTTTTTTTCTCAGGGGGCACCAGTGAATGGAATACATATCGGATATGATTGGCTATTTCCTAGGCAGGCGCTCCATTGAAAATTTCAGGGAAACGCTTGAAATGAACGGCGTAAGCCCGCAGTTCTTTGCCACAGTTTCAATTCTTGCGGGCTTTGCGCTCAGCATTGCATCAATAGTTGCAGGGTTCATGCTAAAGCTCGATATCTTATACATAACAATTGCCGCTTTTGCCTGCTTTGCCGCCCCGGCATTGTTCCATTACTTTCTCCAGCTTTACATTTTTGAATTCAGGAAGAGGAAAAAGGAAACGCTTGTTCCGGATGCCCTGCTGCAGGCAAGCGTTTTCCCAAAGGGCACGGAAATAACGAGAATACTTGAATACCTTTCAAGGGAGGACTTCGGGCTTTTGGGAGAAGAGTTTGCAAAGGCCCTTTCCTCAATTGAAAAGGGCGCGCCTGTGGGAAAGGCGCTGGGAGAAATGGCGGAAAGGAACAAGAGCCAGGTGATTGACAGGGCGGTTTCCCTTCTGCTGCAGGGCTATGAGACAGGCGCTGACATGGAGGACATTTTCAGGGAGGCGGCCTCTGACCTCCTTGAAACAAACGCAATCCTCATGGAGCGCAATGCCTCTCTTGTCATTGAAAAATACACGCTGCTGTTTGCCGGCGGCCTCATTGTTCCCGCCACCCTCGGCCTCATTGCAGGCCTGATTTCAGGATTTGACCTTGATGCCTTTGCTTTGCTTGGCATTGGCGCAAGCGCGGAAGCCAAGGAGGCTACTCTTGGCGCAGTTTTGCTTGCAAACAAGGTTTACATTGCGGAGTATGCGCTGATTGCGTCTTTTTTCATCGCAAGCCAGGAAGGCAATGCAAAAAAGGCGATTGTTTACGCCTCGTTCCTGCTCCCGTGCTCGCTGCTGACATATTTTCTTGCAAGCGGATAAAATTTGTTTTTAGGCGGTCAACCCGCCAGCAGTAGCACTGCGGCAATGAGCACAGGGAAGTGCAGGAAGTAAATTATGAGGCTGTGCCTGCCTATGAGAGAAATCGCACTTATCCCAGGGTTGAATGAAAGGTCGGGCAATGGAAAAGACCTTTTTCCATTGGGGTAGAGCTCGTTGCCTGCAAATATGCCGAGGAGCACAAGGCCAAACCAGGGCAGAAGGGGGAAATAATCAAGGCTTTGGACCAAGGCTGGCTTGAGGCCAAGCCACAGGAACCACGGCGTTTGCACTGAAATGCCCCACAGGAAAATGCCCGTTATTATGAACAGCCATCCGAGGAAAAAGTTTGCGCCCTTCCAGCGCAGGAAGGGGAATGCAAGGATTATCGAAAGGCCGATGCAGTGCAAAACCCCGAAGAAAATCGCGTACTGGGGGAATGAAAGGAATGAAATCAGCGTGATTGCCATGCCGAGCGAAAAAATCCGGAGGCCCCTGAAAAGGTATTTTGCAAACAAGGCAAAGCCCCGCAGTTTTTTCACAGCCCTGTTGTAGCTTAAAGTCAAGGAAAGGCCGACGAGGAAAACAAAGGCAACCGAGGCAAAGCGGCCCATGAGAAAGAAAAGCCCTGAACCGATTGCAAAAGAATAGCCTGCGAGAAAGTCCAGCGCAAAGAGCGCGTGGAATGCAATCATTGCCATTACCGCAACGCCCCTTAAGGCGTCAACCTCGAAAAAACGCTGCATTTCATATAAAGGGGGTGGCGCGGTATATAATTGTTTTACCCTGGGAAAAAGCAGGCCTGTATGCAGTGAACTTTGAAAGACAGTAACCCTTATTAATCACTTAATTCTTCTTATTCTTAAAAGGTGTTTTTGTTTTGATTAGCAGGCCGCTTGCCACGTTTGTTGAAAAAAAGCCCATTGACATTTCAGGCTACACGCTCATCGAGGGCTTTCCTGGAATGGGGCTTGTGGGGACAATTGCCACAAAGTACCTGAGCGAAAAGCTTGACTGCAAGGAAGCAGGGTTTATAATTTCCGAAACTTTCCTGCCGATAATAAGGGTGCACAACGGCATTCCAATCCACCCAAGCAGGATTTACGTGAGCGACAAGCACAAAATCGTGCTTCTTGTGTCAGAACAGGTTGTGCCACAGGCCTTTACCGACAGGATGAGCAAGGCAATTGCCGACTGGATACAAAAAAAGAAAATAAAGCGCGTGATTTCTTTGAGCGGAATAAGGGCAATGCCGCAAACCGAGGGCAAGGCGACTGTTTATGGCATTGCCTCGGACGAAGCAAGCAAAAAAATGCTTCTGCAGTACAATGTGGAAATAATAAAAGAAGGCATTACAAGCGGAATAACAGCATTGATGATGCTTGAATTCAAGGACAGGACCATGGAGGCATTCAGCCTGCTTGGCAATGTGCAGATTGCCGCCGATTACAAGGCAAGCGCAGCCCTGATTGAAAAGCTCAATGAAATGTTCTCGTTAAACATTGACACGGCTCCTTTGAAGAAAGAGGCTAGGGAAACCGAAAAGGCGCTTGTTGAACACCTGAAGCAGCTCAGGGAAGTCAGCAGCGAAACCAAAAAATTAGAGCCGGACATGAGCATGCCAATGTACACGTGAAGCCTTTCTTTAGAAAAGAAAGCCTTGGGAAAGAAAGAAGCCTTTTTTTGCTTGTTTTTTTCCCTCGGGGAAAGCATTAAAAATCCGGAAAGCGCAGTCTATTTGCAGGAGCGGAAAAAATGCATCATACAAGGGAACAAAGAAGGAAAAGAAGGGCTGTTCAAAGGCCTGTGCCGGGGCCGGAAAGGCTGTTCTATAATTTTGAGGAAATTGGGGCGCGCCTGCAGGCAAGCGTTGAAAAAAGGATTAAGGCAGAAGGAATTAGGTTTGAGCCAAAAGAGCCAAAGTTTGCTTCCAGATTGGGCGGCGTTGCAAAAAATGTTGTGCATCCATTTCGTAACATTGGTGGAAAGAACACAAGGAACTTTAAAAACCAAAATTGGCTCCCTATTCGCCCGTTAAAGCTTGCGGGTGAAATGGGGGCGGATGTAGTGTTTTCGACAAGGAGTGCGGGAGCATTCAAATTTTGGAAGGAGAGAAAGAATCACAAAAAAGCCCTGGTGCTGAATGAGAGGTTTGAGCCACGCGTCACGCAGATGACTGAAGAGTTTATGGCAGAGGCAAATGCCGCTTTGGCCGAGTTGCAGAATGCTGTGCGCGAGGGAAGGATTACCAGGGAAAACAGGAATTTTTATTTTGAAAAGTATGAAAAGGCTGTGCACGAAGCCGAAATAAAGTACCAGCAGAACGTAAGCCAGTTGCTTGGCGATTACATGAAGGAATGGAATGGCTGGAGGAAGACTGCCTGAGGCAGTAAGAGCTTTGTACCCAAGGCTTGAGATTGAAACCCTGCTTCCTTTCCCTGAGGCTGAATTCTTGCTGCTTCAGGGCCTTGAAATTGAAACCCTGTTTCCTTCCTTTAGGCTGAATTTTTTTCTCAGGCTGCATGGGGCAATAAGCTCTATTTCGCCTTTCGGGTGGGCTGTCCTCTCAGGGAAGATTATTGCGGCCTGCTGCTTTTCCCCTGCGAGAACCTTGAATGCGATGATTTTGCCAAAGCTCCTTTCATCTGTTTCAAAGCCCATTATTTCAAAAGGTTGCAGGCCTGAAAGGAAGCCTGCAAGCTCTGCCTGGTCCACGGCAAGGTTCAATGTCCCAAAAAATGGCCTGAAACCCAAAACTTTCTTGAATTGCTTCAGGTAGGAAGGCCTGCTTATGTAATAGCGGCCCTCGCCAAGGCCGTTTTTTACCGTGCCATAGAAGAGCACGGGCTTTTTTGGCGCCTGAAAAATGCCCTGCAGGGCGAGGAACTGCGAGCGCAAAAGCTCAATGCCCTGCTTTGCAAGTGAAACCGTGCAGCCGCTTGGCTCTGCCTTAAGTGAAATCAGTTCATAATCCCTCAGTTCCCTCAGTTTTCTTGAAACGGTTTGCTGGCTCATGCCCAAAAGCCTTGAGAGCCTTGCGGTTGAGGTTTTGAGGCTGCCGTGCAGGCCTGATTGTTCCGCAAGAAACAGCAAAAGCCGCTGGTCTTTTTCCAAAATGGCATATCACCGCTTGAAACGCCTTTCAATGCCTGCCCTTGCAATGCAGATTGCGCCGACAAGCGAGAGCACAAACAGCAGCATTGCCGCCGGGTCTGTTGGAATGCTCGGCAGGTTGAAGGGGTTTTCTGCCGTGCCGCCGACCTGCACATTCATTGTGTTGCTGCCTGGAATCGTGCTTGTGCTGCTGTCGTCCCTGTGCCTTGTGTCAAAGCCCTGTGTCTTGAAGGCCTCAAGCAATGGCAGCAACTGTGCGTTGTAAGGGTTCCAGGTTTCGGTTTGAGGGTCGTACCAGAAAGCGCCGTTGGGGCCCCTGGCCATCGTAAGGGTTTCCGGTGCCATGTCGTTGTATGAGACTGTTGGAACCCCGTTGTCTGCGGAAAAATCAAGAGTGTGCTCCTTGCCGTCCTCTGTCGTGAATTTCACGCCTGTCGGGGTCTGCTGCAGCCCGCCTACTATTGCCTGGTCATACACCTCACCGGTTTTTTTGTCTATTATTGAAACCCGGTCCTGGCAGCAGCCGGAATCGGCAGCATTGCAGGTTGCGCTTGTTTTTTCGCTGTAGAACATGAAGCGGTGCCTGTCAGTGTCAAAAATCTGGAATGGCCCCATTTTTTCCATGGATGTGTTAAAGTTCTCAACCCTTTGGGTTATTGCGCTTTTGTCCCCTGCATCAAGGTTTGGAATTGCCTCGAGGTTTATTGCGGGCTCAGGGCAGCCTGTTTCGGCGTTTGTGATGCCGGCCAATGTTGCCTTCAGGCCCTTGACGTCGCTTGGCTTGAGTATGCTTTGCTCGTTTGTCCTTAGCCATATGAGCAGCTGTGCCGGCGTTGAAGTTGTTGCCGGCTTGTAAAGTATTACGCCGTTCTTGAACTGCACTGACATGAATTTGCCGACTCCTATTTGGCGGCTGTTCAAAAGGGTTGTGTTCATGTCACTCATTACCAGGGCCCTTGCGTTTTCGCCGTAGGCAATTTCCCTCGGCGAACCGTTTGCAATGATTGATTTTTCGGCTGCGCTTGCGGTAATGCTCGGGTAAGAATCTGTAACGATTGCTTCCAATGGGCCGAATGCGTCCGTCAGGTTTTGCGTGGCCAGCGGAACACCGGTCTGCTCTTCAACGTTCTGCTTTATGCATGCAAGCGTGTCCTGGTCCAGAACCATGAAGTTGCCTTTCCAATCCATTTCAAACAGCCCAAAGGCAGGCCCTGTTGGCAGTGTGATGCGGCCAATCCTCTGGGGAATTGCCTCAGCCGGAATGCGGCCATCAGGCCCGGAAAGGCTCACAATGTCCTTGCTTGTGACAACCGTTTCAGCAGGCTTTCCTTCCTTTTGCACGGAAATGGTGCCTGCTTCCTTGTCAACTTTTACCGCAACTTTCTTGGCACTGTCTTCAAGCAGTGACTTGCTTTGGCTGTCATAAACGGCCGGTGAAGTGTTTCCCTTGAACCAGAAGAAAAACAGTTTTTTAAAGAATGCAACGCCCTGGGATTCGCCCTTTGTCTGCACGTCAATCTGGAGCAATGCCTTTGCCTGTGCCTTGTCGCTCAGCGCCTGCGCCTCCCCAGTAATCTTTTCCTTTGCCATGTCAAATATGTTCTGCGTTTCCTTGGTTTCCTCCAAGGGCCTTGTGTACTGGGGCCTGTTGTCCTTGTTGCCTGTGTATTGTGCCGGCGTGTATGCCTGGCCCTGCTCGTCCTTTGGCGGCTTGTCATTGCCAGTTGAAATTGCAGGTACCTGCGTTTGCTTGGTTCCCTTGACAATGTCGTTAATGCTTTGAATTATGCCGCCGGCATTCTTGCTTGCGGCTTGGTTCGGCGTTTCGGTGCCCTTTGCTTTTGGATTGTATGCCGCAAACATGTGGACAAAGTAGCCGTCTATGTCGTCAACACAGCCCTGCAGTTTTGGGGCTATGAGGGTTTGCTGGAGCACTGAGCCAATCAGGCCGCTCCAGAAGAACACGAAGTAGCCTGCGCTTTCGCCGAATGCAAGTATTGCGGCTACCCTCTGCGGGTCCTTTCCAAGGAAGCCCATGCCGAGGTCTTTCACCGCGTCAGCGCATGTTTCGTTGTTTTTCTGCGCTTCAATAAGGTCAATCGGCGCAGCTTCCTGGCCTGTTTTTTGCACGACTTCCCCGGTTATGTCTGTGTGATGCCCGAATGCTATTAGTGTTGTGCCGTCCTGTTTTGTGCTATCGTTGAGGATGTCTTCCACGAAATATGATTTCATGTCCTGGTTTGCATTAAATGAAATAACGGCCTGGCCCCTTCCCTTGTCATTGAGTTCCGCAAGCGCTTCCTGCGAGGTAACTATGGGAACGAGCGCGGTGCCGCAGGTGGCGCAGTCATTCCTTGTTGAGGTGAAGTATGCCACGTTTTCAACTGTTCTGCGCCAGCCGCTCATCGGCGTTGTAATCTGCTTGTAGGCGTTGTCAACAGGGTTGAATTTTTCGCTCACATAATTCAGGACCATTTTCCAGGGCAGCTTGTCAAGGACCTGCACGAAGATTTCGCCTTCGTCGCTTCCGGCCTGCGCAAAAATGTCAATGAATGCATCATCAAATATTTTTTCGTCGTCCACGTAAAGCGTTACGCTTTTCCAGGTGTCTGGCAATTGGAATGCGGAAATGGCCTCAAATCCAAACCCCCTTTTGCCTTCCCAATAAAGGTAGGGCATGAGCGTCCATTTTGCCGCGCCGCCGACCGTGCCAAGGTAATTTTTCAGCACGTCCTGGTCCTGCATGAATGCCTTGTCAAGCATGTTGTAGTAGCGCCTGCTCTGGCCCGCAAAGTTTTTTTCAATCAGGGTATTGTACAGCCTGTCAATGTTATCCGGCATTGTGCCTGTAAGCCTGTTTGCCCTGATGCTTGTGAGCCTTTTTGCGTAAAGCTCAGGCGTTTCAAGGTGGTCAAGCTCCCAGTTTGCCTTGTATATTTTGACTTTTCCCGTGGGAGACTCTTTTGCAATGTAGTTGACTGTTACGTCGTCTATGTGAATCATTTCGCCTTTTTCCGTCATTGCGGCTTTCTGCGTGTACCTTGAAAAGTTTTTGGTCAGGTCTTCAACAGGAACCTCTTCTATGAATTCGCCTTTTGGCGAAACCTTGTAGATTTCAAGAAAGCCGCCCTGCGTGGTCAAAGGGAAGTCTGATGCAGCCCAGCCATTGACAGGGTCTTTTGCAAATGCAAACTGGACCTGGGCCATGGCCTTGCTGTCGCCCACAGTTGTGTGGAATACATCAGTGCCCTTGAATCTTATGGCCTTGTCATACAGGCCTGCGCTTTCTTCTTTCAGCCACAATTCCGTTGCGTCAAAGCGCAGCCACGTGCCGTCTGCTGCAAGCATTAGCCTTGCCTGCGTGCTACCCTGGTCCAGCAAGGCTGCTTTTGCCTGCGGGCTGGCTTCGCCGAACTGCTTCACTGCCTGCTTGTAGTTGTTTGCCGCATTGACCGCAATCGCCTTGTTTGTGTGCGCGTATGCCCTAAGGTCCTCTATCTGGTTGAAGAATTCGCCCCTTTGTACCGGGTCTGTCATTTCATCAAGGTAGCCGCCAGGCTTTGTCCACTCGTTCATGTTTTTTCTCCAGCTTCCGCCTTTCGCAAATGCATATCCTGAATCCCAGTCGCCTGTTCCCTCAATTCCTTTTGTCCAGGCTTCTCCAAAACCGTACTTGTCCGTCCTTGTGACCATTCTTTTGAGCCTTGCTTCGCCAAGAAGGCCTTCGGGATCATAGAATGTGCTCCTGAACCATTGCATGAACTTGCTGTCCGTTGTGTCCCATGCCCAGCCCCTTCTTTTTAGCCAGCCGGCATATTTTTTTGCCTGGCCGAAAAGCGTTGGCCCGAATGTTGACACAACCATTTCTGTTGAGAACCAGCTGTTGAAGTATTTGTCAAACATGCTGTAAATGCTTATCAGGGAACCGGAATCACTGCCTGTTGTTGCCATGTTTGCCTTGAATTCCTCTGTAAGCACGCTGTTTGGAATCTGCTTTACTTCCCTTTGCACGTATTTTGCCTGAAGCGAGTTCAGGTCTGTCTGCGAGGCAATATTTATTTTTGTCTGCTCAAGCTGCGCCGGCGTATACTGGCCTGTCTTATCGGAGAGCGCTTCGGGGGTGAGCCAGTCCTTCAGGTCATTCCACACGTTTTTGAAGTTTGTGCTTATGCCCTCGCCGCTGTTCCTGTAAGAAAGCTGTATGTCGGTCAGGGGACAGCCCCTTTGCTCGGCTTCGAGCGCGCTCAGGTTCCTGCACTGCCCAATCCTTATGGTGTCATCAAGGCTTACGCCGAAGGCAAATGGCCCTGAGAACCATTTGTTAAACCATTGCGATATTTCGCCTGTGTCAACTTTTCCGTTTGGGAGCTCGTTTACAACTGCCTGGCCGCCGTCCGTTTCCTGCACTATAACATTGTTTTCAAGAGTATCCCTGTCAGGGTTTTGGCCCCTGCCGCTGTTAATGTTGTCAATTGAAAGCCCCTTGTTTTCGACTTCTGTCGCGCGCTTGAGTTTTGCGGCTTCTTCAGGCGTAAGCACATTTTCTCCGGGGTATGACTCTGTTGAAGGTGAAGAGCACGCGAAGTTCACCGTTTTCGGCGTGTTAACCCCTGAGGGCAAGCCTGCTGCCGGGTCCTGCCCTGTTTGCGTTGCGGAAGAAGGAGGAATGTCCTGCGCAAAGGCAGGGTAAAAGCTCAGGTTGAGCATTATGGCTATGAGGACAAGGCAGGAAAGCCTCTGCATTGCGCTTTTTATCCCTTGATTCATGGGCTTCCCCACCATAATAGTTCAAGAATGCCTGTGTAAATCCAGGGGAAAATGAAGAGAATTATTATCCAGGAAATCACTGCAGTAATGAGGATTGCAAGGAAGGTGTTTGCAAGCTTTGGAATTTTCAGCTTTTCCCCAAGCTTTTCTTCGGCGTAAGAGGCAAGGAAAAGCAATGGCATTAATAGCACGGTGAACACAAACATGGTTATGACATTTTTTGCTATTGTTGAGATTACTGCCATTGCATAGTCTATGGCAGTGAGCTGGAGGAAATCAGGGGTTGGCATTCCAACAAAGGGACTTGAGTTATAGCCTGCAATGTATGGCGCAAGATAAGCTATGAACACTATCGGGAGAAGCACTATAAAAGTTGTTATGAATGCAGTTACAATCCAGCTTAGCTTGAAATGCTTTTTTATCAATGCATTGAGCCTTTGGGCTACTAATACAATTAAGAATGCCGGGATTGCGGCAATAAGGGAAAGCCTTAAGAGCTCAAACACAGAACCGGCAATTGCGGCTATTAAATCCAAAGGCATAATAGAATAATAAAAGCAAAAGAAGTATAAAAGCCTTTTTCAGCGGAAAAAGCCTTGGGAAAACTGCTAACGCAAAGCCTTTTTCAGCGGAAAAAGCCTTGGGAAAAGCCGCCACTGCCGGCTGGTCAGAGCAAGAATGCCATTTCGCTTGGGCTCGCCCTGTTGGGTGCAGGCAATGGCATGGCTTCGCAAAAGCCTTTTTTCGTTGAAAACAAAAGAACGGCAAAACCGGCCTGCATTATCCGCATTCTCACGCGCCTGATTTTAAGCGGGCATACATTTAAATATTGTTTCGTCATTCCAATATAACAATATTGTTATTTGGGAATGATTAAATGAAGGAATTGTCCCTGTATCAAATTCGTGACATGGCCCTGGAATCAGGCAGGGCGGTCTTTTCAACCCAGCAACTCGCAAACCTGATAGGAAAACCCAGGGCAATCAGCACTGTTTACGCTTCCAGGCTTGCCCAAAAAGGCCTTGCATGGAAAGTACTGAAGGGAAAGATATCTTTTGAAAAAGACGAATTCATTATCGCAACCCAATTGGTTGAGCCGTCTTACATTTCACTAGGCTCTGCGCTTTTGTCCCATGGAATAACAACCCAGGTCCAAAAAGCCATTGAATGCGTTACCACAGAAAACTCGCTTAAATTCAAAAAGCTGGGCATCATTTACCACAAGATTCCCGCACAACTGTTTTTCGGCTTTAAAAAGCAGGCCAAGGGAAAAAGCTATGCCATGGTTGCAGAGCCGGAAAAAGCACTGCTTGATGGATTATACTTGAACATTTTTTCAGAGAACGACTTGAAGGAATTATCACAAAAAATTGACCTGCAAAAATTAAAGGAGCTGGTGAAAAAATTTAACGGCCACGGAAAGAAAAAACTGGAGCGGATGATTGGAAATGCTTGAGAAAAAAGAATTGGAGGACCTGGCAAAGCTTAACGGCTTAAAGCCCTGGCAGCAGGAAAAACACTATATTCAGGCAGTAATTCTTGAAATCCTTGCGGAACAGCCAATAGTATTCAAGGGAGGAACTTACCTTTGGTTTTTCCATGGCCTGCCAAGATTCTCGGAAGACCTTGACTTCACAGCAAAAGAGAAAATACAAAAAAACGTGCCGGAAACAGTGTCAAAATCGCTTGAATTGTTCGGGATACAAAACAAAAGCAAAACAATTACTGACAATGAAACAACGCTCTCATTCAGAATAAGCGCCAAAGGGCCATTAAACACAGCCCCAATCGATGAATGCCGGGTTTATGTTGAAATCAGCAAAAGAGAAGAAGTGTCAAAAAAAGCACTGCCAATAAAGCTTGACTTTCCGGCTTACAACCTGCCAACTAAAAGAATTTCCGGAATGGACCTGGAAGAAGCAGCGGCGGAAAAAATCAGGGCAATAATGACAAGAAACAAGGCAAGGGATGCATTTGACCTGCAACACCTGATAGAAAAAAAAGCAGTTGCATTCAACAAAGAGCTTGCGGACAAAAAACTCGCATTCTACGGCGCAGAATTCTCAACAAAAGAATTCCTCAAAAAAACCAGGCAAAAACAGGCATTCTTTGAAAAAGAACTCAAAAACCTCGTATTCACAGACCTGCCAAGCTTCAGGCAAACCATGCAAACAATACAAAAATGGGCAAAAAACCAATAATTCCAAGGCATTAACACTATACGATTCGCAAGGCAATGGCCGAGTTATCCCTGAAAAAAAACACAGCGTTACCGCCAATTCCCAAACTTTTGTATTACCGGCAAAAACCGGCACCTGCCAAAACCCAAAAAAGCCCAAGAAACTTTTGGAAAAAGTTTCATCAAAAAGCCTTTTTTCCTTCATTCGGAAAAAATGCGAATCCGCAGCAAATCCCATGCAGACTGTTTCAGCGGAAGCGCAGTTCCAGATTGTTTATAAACGGCTTTGCGCACATCGCTATTAAGTTGCAATGCATTGGAGGCGTTCTTTTTTGGATGAAAATACTGCAATGGTTGTTTTCCAGGACAAGAAAATCCGCAGAGCCTGGCACAAG
>JBAZQI010000014.1:0-28774 GCA_041645325.1 archaeon | reverse complement strand
CGTAGGAAAAAAGGCTTAAAATTGCATCAGCAATTTTGGTTTTTCCCAAGGCTTTTTGCCAACAGGCAAAAAGGCTTAAAATTGCATCAGCAATTTTGGTTTTTCCCAAGGCTTTTTTCCCGCTTGCACCCAACAGGGCGCAGGAAAAAAGGCTTTTTTTCATTTTGTTAGTCATTCTCCGCAGTACACCCTTGAAGCGCATTGCTCTGCTTTTGGAAGGCAGCTTGATTGCCTTGGTTCACTGTAGCATGTTGAGAGCCAGCAGGAGGCCCTGTCAAGGTTTGTTTCGCATATTCCACCGGAAGAAGAGCAGGCTATTATGTGCAAATATGTTTTGCCATTGTAGACCTCTTTTGCCAGCACCATGCTGTTTTTTCTCGCGACACCCATTGATTCGGGGTCAAGGGTTATTGAGCTTTTTTCAACAAGCCGGTCCAGTTCGATATCCCAGTCGTAGAGGAAAATCCTGGCGTTGACATCAATGCTGCTTGTCGCAATTATCTTGTCCGGTTCCTTTCTGCTTGCAATCTGGAAAATCAGCGTGCTTAATTTCCCTTCCTCGAATTCCACGGGAAACCTTTTTATATTCATAACGTAGTAAAAGCGCTGGCTTGGCATCAGGCCGCCAAAGTATTCAATTGATTCAGGTATCACGACAGAGCTTGAGTGGCAGAGCTGGTCCTGGCCTCCGCTTACCAGGCCGAAAACGGACTCGCTGTAGTCTTTTACCAGCAACTGGGCAAGGTTGCTTACCACAATGCCTGTGAGGCCGAACAGGAAAAAGGAGATTATCGCAAACATTGCGGTGACAAGGATAAGAAGGTTGAGCTTGCTTAGGATAAAGCCGAGCATTTCAGGGCAGCCCCCTCAAATTTTCAATGCAGCGCATTTTTTTCATCAGCCCGTTTTCCTGTAGGCGCAGATTGTGGGGAATGTGCTTGTCACGCTTGTCTTGTTCACAAGAAGGTACTGCCCCTGCACGATTTCTTCCCTGAAGTCCACAAGCTCATAGCCCTCGCCTTCCTTTGGCGGGCAGTTGCCGCCTGTTGTCGGAAAGTCGGCGTCAGGACTTATGTTCAGGCAGAGCCTTTTGGCAAAGCCGCCTGTGTCATTTGCGCCGGCATAATAATACTGGAGAAGCGTGCACAGGTTTTTGGTTGCACTGCAGTAGTCCGCGCAGAACGCAGGCTCGCTGTAATCCATTATTTTTACCTGTTCGTCTTCAGGATTGTAGCAGGCGCTGAGCCTGAAGTTTATCTGCTGCGGGCTCCTTTCCGCTACAACTGTTTCAATTTTTGTCTTCATTTCTTCCAGCTTTGCCACGGTTTCGTTGTAGCATTTTTGCTCTGTGAGGTTGCCCATTGCAATCAGGCCCACAAAAATCACAAAGCTCATTATGATGACTGCTATCAAAAGCTCGAACGGCGCGGATTCCTGCCCCTTGTTATTAAGCATTCTTTAAAGGCCTCAGGGATTAGAAAGGCAAAAAGAAGTATTTAAGGGTTTTGGATTCGCGCAGCGATTCACACGGTCGGAACGGTTTTTTTGACAATCTGCTGGCTTTGCCTGAACATCGGCTTTATCACGGTTATGAGCAAAAGCGCGGCAATAATCAGCACTATGAGCATGTAAACAGAGCTCCATTCGCTTTGCGCCCTTTGGTCCGAAAAAAAATTCCTGCCCATTAAGATAAACTATTGGGAAAAGCCATATTTAAGGGTTTTGATTGAAAGGAAGGGCATTTTGAAGAAAGGGGAAAAAAAAGAAAAAGTGGTGAAGAAAAGGGCTGTTCAGCTTCTCTTCAAAACAATTGCGCAGCACTTGCCCTTGCTTGATCCGCCTGAGCCGCAGCTTGCATCGCATGCGTCTGATATGCTTGTGCCGCCGAGGTCATCAAGGCCGTAAGCCTCTATGTCCAACTTGAGCTCGCCAACATTTACGTTGCACACTATTGCAATCTTTGCCGTCCTGTTGCTTTTGCCGTGGTAAATAAGCCTCTGGTTTGTGCCATCACAATCAAGGCATTCAAAGCCATTTTCCTTGTCCTCTTCAAACTGGCCAGTGCTCATGCAAATCTGGTCGGCGCTTATTGGCAGCCTTTCAACAAGGGCTGATGCCGGAAGGACCTCGTCAGGCTTGAATGCGACTTCCGGCGTGTGCTTTACCGCGCCAGGAGAGCCCACCAAATCCGAAATGAGGGATTTTGTTTCGTTGAGCGGGCTGTTTGTAAGCCAGCCCATTGCCTGCATTATTATGGGAATGAGAATTGCGAGCATTGCCATTGCGACAATGGCCGCTATGAGAAGCTTAAATGTGCTGTATGCCTGCCCTCTTTGGTCCAAGAACAATCACCTGATTAAAGAAAAGCCATTCCTGTATTTAAACATTGCTTTTGACCTGTGGCGGAACACGGGTTATTCTTCTTCGGCAAGGTCTTTGCCAAAGCTTACTGTGCAATGGTACTTGCAGTCCCCTTCGCCGGGAAGGCACTTGTAGTAAACGTCTGTCTGGATTTGTGTTGTGATTTCAACCACATGGTTTTCGTACAATTTGAATGCAATTGATTCATTGGCCTGAATTTCAATGCATTCAAAGCCAATGCCTGCCACAGAGCCTGCAAACGCCCTGTTGGAGTAGCTTGCGCCTTTTGAAAACACAAGGTCTTTTTGCACTATGATGCTGCCGTCGGGGCTGTCCAGTGCCCTTTGGAAGCCGTCAAAAAGGCTTTTTTTGCTTATTTCATCTTTCAATGAATCAACCTGGGTTATGACGCTGTAGATTATCACCATGATGAATGCAACCATTACAATCTCTATCAGGAGCCTGAATCCGGCTTCTTCCTGCCCAAGCCGGTTCATGCATTCACCTTCAAAACAACGCCTTCAGCAAGCCGGTTCATTTTTCATCACCCGAAAAATCCGCCGACAACCGCGCCGCTTGCTATTACCGAAACAAGGAAGACGGCAACTGCGATTGGCAGGCTTTTTGCAATGTTTATGTAAAACAGGAGCTTGTTGTCCTCCTGTATTTTGGTTGTGAAATAGGTCATTATTATGACAAGTTCTATGACATAAAGGCCGACTATAAGCAGGAACTGCAATGGCGTTACCATTGAGTCGAATGAGGCGCCGCTTACGCCAAAGCCTACGTTTGAAATGTCCGGAATATTAAAGGGAACCGAGCCGGAGGCGGTGTCTATTGATTCAAGTGTCTTGTCCATGTTGCTGCTTACAACGGTGCTAAGCGTGAGCATCACAACCTTTTGCAGGGCTGTTGTCACGCCGAGGACAATTGGCGCAATGAATATTGCCATTGAGCTCATCATGCTTGTCGTGTCGGAGATGAGCACGCGCAGCGTTTCATTGACCTTTTCGCTGTTCCTCAATTGCAGGGAAAGCGAGATCAGTGTGCGCGCGGCAACGTTTACGCCGAGCTTTACCGAATCAACCATTATTTTCATTCCGGTCTGGATTGTCTTGCTTGGGATGTTTTTCAGGCTGCCGTAGTTTTTGTCAAAGATTGCAGCCTGCAATGGCAGGCCCAGCAGCTCTATGTTTTCAATGGTTCTGCCGAAGATGCGCTGGGAAATTGTAAAGTCCGGCAGGAAGCTGCGCGTGTGCTTTAAGGCCTCTTCAACCGGCCTGTTTTCGCCAAGCCTTGAGGCAAGGATGTAAAGGCTGTCCTTGAATTCTGATTCCATTTTCATTATGTCAAGCTGGGCCTTTCTCTTGTAGATGAAACTGTAATAAACAAAGACTGCCGAGGCGCAGACAAGGGTGAGAAGCAGGCCGAAGGAAAGCGCGTAGGGTGTTGTGTCGTTTTCCGGCTTTGAGAAGAACTGTATTTTTTCAACCTGCAGCATTTCGTTTGCCTTTTCAGGGCCGTATTTGAGGCTTAGCTGCTGGAAATAGGGCCCCCCATTGTCATACCAGTTGGCAGGCTTGCCCTCGTATTCCATGACTTCGGCAACTGCCCTGTCCCTTGGAAGGAACTGGAAGCCTTCCTCGCCGACCATTGAATATGGCGGAAAGCCCTGGTTTGAAAGCAAAAGGCCGCCCGAAATTCCTATAACGAGGATTGCAATAACAAGCAGCCTCAGGTCAATGTTCCTGCCGCCTAAAAGCAATGAGTGTTTTTTTGGAAGCCCTGGAAAGCCGTCGGGAATTTCGGGAATTGCCTGTGTGGGCGGCCTTCTCATTATCACATCCCTTGCGAAGAAAAATGTGACCGCCGGGATTATGATGTTGTATAAGAGTATCAGGACAGGGGGCGTTGCCATTGCCTGCCCGGAAAAAGCCGAGCCAACCGGCAGCACGATTATCAGTATCAGCGGAAGAAGCACGCCCATGTAAAACAGCAGAATGCTTGGCTGTGACAGGTCGCGCGCGTACTGCTCCATTTTTCCCCTGATTGATTCAAGGATTGAGACCATTGTGGCGTCAAGCAGCTGGTATCTTTTGGCTTCGGTGTTCTCAAGAACCGATGCCCTGATTCTCATCATTGCCTGCTTGAATTCCTCGCTGTATTTGCCCCACCTGTAGGCAAGCAGGTCAAGGGCTTCACTCACGGTGTTGTAAACGCCGAGCTGCACATCCCAGAGAATGCGCTTGAAATCCTCCGCAATCTTTCCTGAGCCGTGCTCTGCGGAAAATTCAACGGCTTTTTCAAGGTTTGGCACAAGCTTCATTGACATTATCATGTAGCCAATCATTTCGGGAACATAGGTAAGGGCCTTGGTTTTCTCAAGCTCTGCCGCGCTTGAGGGGTAGTTCTGGATATAATTTGTGAGCAGAAAAGCTATGATGACAAATGGCAGTGCAACGTAGACAAAAACAAAGCCCTGCCCCACCATTTCGGAAAGCATGTCGTTGAGCGGCGTAACAAGGATTATTGTTGCAGTGGCGGTTCCGGCAATCAAAAGCGCGAACAGCGCAAACTTGCTTGTTGCGGAAAGCTCTGCAGGGCTCAAATCCCATCCCAAAAAATCCAATGCGGATTTTTGCTTTTCATCAAACTTTGCGCCCTCTCCCAATGAAGGGAAGCGCGAATAGACTGCCTTGCAGAACAGCACAAAGGGGTTTTCTAACCTCTTCAAAAGCCTTTGCTCGCCGCCTTCCGCCTCTGCCAGCTCAATCCTGCTGTACAGGCCGCCGGGCTGCTGGGCAAAATCAGAATTTTCGCCCTTTTTTGTGGTCCTCGGCATATTTATCAAACTGCACATTCACTTGTCTTTGGCAAACCTTTGCAGGAAAGAATTGTTAATCCAGTATTTCCATTTTCCAAGCAGGTCGTCGTAATCAACCGTTCCGCCGTCCTTGAGCTGAATCTCCTTCAGGATGATGAGCTTGTTCCTGCACACGGTCGTGTTCTCGGCCTCAAGCAGCTTTGGAATGCCGTGCTTGTTTTTTGCCTCAACGAGGAAGGCGCTTGCCTCTGCCCTGAGCCTTATGTCCGCCCACATCTGCTTCATTGTGAGGCCGCTTGTCCTGCTGATTTTTTCAAATAATTCCGATTCCTTGAGGTTGTCTTCCATGAGCTCAAGGCTGTCCTTTCTTGCGTCGTAAAGCAT
Source organism: archaeon (assembly GCA_041645325.1). Taxonomy (GTDB): domain Archaea; phylum Iainarchaeota; class Iainarchaeia; order Iainarchaeales; genus JAFCCL01. Next base: position 23,205 of record JBAZQI010000014.1, on the reverse strand, counting down.
CAGGTCAAGCAACGCGCCCTCTTTTTCAGGGTCTTCGTTCCAGTGCTTTTTCACTTCCGTCAATTGCACAACGCGCCTGTTTCTTTTCATTGAGCCCGCAAACCTTATGGGCCTTGCCACAACAACAATGTCTGTTGCCTTGAAGCTTGTGTTGGGCACGTCCAAATCATTGACAACCCTGTCCCACACGCTGTAGGCTGAGTCGCCGTGCACTGTCCCCATGACAATGTTTCCTGCCGCGCCTATTCTCATTGCCTCGTACAAAACCTTTGCCTCGTTTGACCTGATTTCGCCTATTACAAGCGCTGAATCGCCCAATCGCAGGGCTGTTCGCAGCGCCTCCTGCGGCGATACCTCTGTGTCTGTTTTGCTCACGCTTATCGGGCTTCTTGTTTTCAGCCTTTGCACATTGAAGCCGATTTTTTTCATGTAAGGGATTGGCAATTCCAGGGTGTTGTGTGCAATTATGTTTTCGCACAGGAAGTTTTCGTTTTCGGGAACTGAGAAGTCGTATACAAATTCGTCCGGCTGACCCAGGCGTTTTATGGATTTTATTTCATCCCAGTATACATCGGAAAAAACAAGCGTTTCTATTTTTTTTGACAGGCTGTAATCCATTGACTGCTGGGAGGCCGAAAGATATTGGCACATCTTTCCTCTTCCGATTGAATAGTCCCTTGTGACATAATCATAAGCGTTAAAGCCCTGGAGTTCTGCCGAAATTGATTTTTTTTCTGCCACGCTCAGGGGTATGATGTCGCTGACATCATGGGAACAGGTTCTTTCGCATATTTTTTGCAGTTGTTTTATTTTGTATTCCTGCAGGAAGCTGATTTGCCCGGCGAATGACCTGACCATTTTCAGGCTGCTTATCCTTAAATCTATGGTTTTGTCTTTTTTCATTTTGCCTTTTCTTGCAACAATTCCAAACGGCAAAAGCAGGAACTGCAGGCCGTCAATCATCCTTTTGGATGCAAGGCTTATTCTAACTTCGTATTTGCCGTTGTAGCCGTCGCCGCTGTATAGGCCTTTGAGGACAGCCGCTGTTTGCTTTTTTGACAGCCTGAAAACCCAATCCGGGAAATCCTTTGTGTAAGCGTTTCCGTTCAGGCCCAGGATTTTTTTCATAAAAAAGTTCAGGTTGGTGTTTGAAATTATCTGGGAGAAATCGTCGCTGTGAAGCCTGACCTTCAGGCCGCCCATTTTCCCTGCAACGGATTCAATTAGGCCGATGCATTTGGGTTCTGAAATTATTACGCCGTATTTGCCATCATAGCAGCCGTCTGCAAGCCACAGGCCGACAAAATTCAGAAAAGTTTCATCCAGGCTAATTTTTGCAGGAATTGCTTTTGATTTTCGGTCCACCTTGAAAAGCAATTTGTTTGCGTCAAGGCTTATTGGCTTTGATTTATTTAGCTCTTTGAATACTTTGACAGGCAGCAGGGAAAGCCTTTTCCATGCGCTTGGCATTGACCTGCTGTAATGCATGCCCTTTGCTATCTTTTTCAATTCACCCCAATTTTCCTGAATCAACCCTTTAAATTCGCAGGAAACAAGGCAGCCGGCCTCTATTTTGTCCAAAGAATCAAGCAGGCTTATTGACTGCAGTCCGTCTTCTTTGCATGGTAAAAGCCTTGGAGTGGCAATGAAGCTTCCTTCCCTCAAATCTTTTGATTTCACAGGCGAGATTTCGTTGCCAACCAGCCCAAACAGGCAATGGTCTTCAGTAACCTTGATTTTTTTGCCGGTTCTTGTTTCAATTTCGTATAAGTCCTTGGAAACCTTGTGCCTGATGAACTGTGTAACATTAGCCAACTGCATTTTCGCTTTCTTGTCCATGGAGAATACCCTGATTGCATCAGGGTTGGCAAACAAGATTTCCCTTCCGTCGATTTTTTCACAGCCGTATTTTTCAACAAGACCGTCAATCAATTCACCGACTGTTGTCCTTTCCATATTGCCGTTTCTCTCAACAACGATTGAAGAATCGCCGGTCACGCTGTCTTCCTGCACGATTATCCTTGTGTTCTGCGGAATCTCAAGCATGCAGCTGCTTAAAAGCGAGGTTTTTCCACTGCCCCTGCTTCCTGTGATGAGCATTGTTGCCTGCATGTCCACAAAAAAGGAAATGAGCCCTGCGGCAAGCGGGTTCAAAAAGCCGGCGTCAATGAACTGGGGCAGTGTCCACGGGGTCACTTTGTGCAGCCTGAACGCAAAGGCCATGCCATCGGGGGAAAGCGGCGGGCCTATGATTGCAATCCTTGTGTCAAGGTCCGGAAGGTCACAGTCAAGCACCGGGTGCGCTTCGTCAAATGGCCTGCCTGACATTGCCCTTAGCTTGCTTGCAAGCGCGTTGGCTTCGCCTTGCGTGTACAGTATGTTTGTCTGGCATTGCCCGAATTCCGAATGCACCACGTACAATGGCTTTTGGCCAATCGGGCTGTCGAGGTAGATGTCTGTCAGGTTGCGGTCATTTAAAAGTATTTCAAGGATGCCGTATCCTACAGTGTAGCGTGCGACTATTGAGGCAAGCTCGGCTATTTCCCCCGGCTCAATTGGAACATTGTTTTCTTTTGCAACGTCCTTTATCGTGGACTCGTACAATCTTTCAAAGTACCTTCTGCTTTTTGCCACCGTGCTCAGGCTTGTCTTGCCCGGCTTGTAGCCTGAAACCACTTCGCGTGTTTTGCTCATGACAAAGTATTCTTCAGGGCTCAGGGTGTATTCCGGCGGGTTGACGAAGTAAAGGTTTTCGGCTTTGTTGGGGTGCGCAAAAATCTGCACTGTTGCCTTTTTTACCGTGTATTCGTCAAGCAACTCGAGCTTTTCCATTTCGTTGAACATCAGCCTGCTTCCGATGAACGAGGGCTTTATGTCTGCCTCAAAAAGGCTCCTGTACAATTCCGATGTTTCGGGAATCTGCCTCAGCTTTGAAAGAGTGTCCTTTGTTTTTAAAATGAGCTCCGTTGCCTCAAACGCGTTTTTTATGTATGCAAGGGTTTCAAGGTAGGGCTTTGAGGATTTGAGGTAATCAGCGCCCTGTGACTTGAGCTTTGAGTCCTCTATCTTGATTTCCCTCAACAGGGAGAGATAGGAAAGGATTGGGTCGTATGCAAGCTCGTCGTGCGCTATTTTTACAAGAACGTCGTGCCTTTCGGAAAAATACTGTTCGGATTCCTTGCCGGGCGTTCCCAAATGCTTGTAACTCCACACGCTTTCAACATTGAAGCGCTGCATCAAAGAGGCTATTTCTGCAAGCATTTTTGTCTGCTTTTCGCCGTAAACCCTTTCGTAGACCTCGCTTAGCACAATCAAGTCGGCTTCAACTTCGGACAAGGCGGTTATTACATGGAACCTGCAATGCAGGTCATCCGCAACGCTTGCCCCATAGGGGCAGTCCCTGCAGGCAAAAATTATGTGCCTTGCGCCGGCCTCTTCCTTTACTGCATAGTCGCCTACCTTCAAGCCGCCGATTTCCATCCAAAACACCTGCCAAAGGCAAAAGCCATTGGTTCCTTCCTATAAAAGAATTAAACTTATATTTATTGTTTGTTTTTAAGCCTTAGGTTATCATAAATGATTAATTGAAATTTAATGCATTTAAATGGACTTGGCGGCGAAAAAACTTGTATGCGCCCTATACCCGGAGTTTAATTCCCTCCCTCGCTTCCAAAAAACGGCGGCATATATTTATAAATCGGTTATACCGATATAATTATTGGTGATTGGATTGGTTGAAATCACTTCGCAGGTAAGGCAATGGGGCAGGTCTGTTGGAATAGTTATTCCCAAAGATGCCGCGGAAAAAGCGAACATTAAGACAGGCGACAAGGTAAGGCTTTTGATAATGGGCAAAAATAACCCCCTAAAAGAAACATTCGGGATTCTAAAGCTGAAGAGGCCCACTGAAGAGATTCTTGGCGAAATTGACAAGGAAGGATGGGATGAGTGAAGAAGCCTACTTCTTTGATACATACGCCTTCTTTGAAATAATAAGGGGCAATCCTGCATATGAGAAATACAAAAATGCGGGGGCAATAACAACAATATTCAACCTGGCAGAACTGAACTATGGCCTGAAAAAAGAGGCAAGTAAAGAAAAAGCAGACAGCATAACTGAAAAATATTCCACCCTGCTAGTCGACGTAAAAATAAGCGAACTGAAGAAAGCCATGGACTTGAAAATAACAAACAGGAAAATTTCCATTCCAGACGCAATCGGCTACACCATTGCAAAAAGCCATAGTGTAAAGTTTCTCACTGGAGACAAAGAATTTGAAAAAATGCCAAATGTTGAATTCGTAAAAAAATGAGGGCGAAAAAACTTGTGTGCGCCCTATACTCAGAGCTTAATTCTCGCCCCTCGCTTGAGGAGTCGAGCGAAGCAAGACTCCTTGTGGAGTGGAACCGTGAAAAGTGCAAGCAGGTTTTGCCACTTTTAGGCCCACAATTCTGGCGGCGATAGAATGTTGAAGAAGAAAAAACGAAAGTCAAAAAGCTTGTTTGGCGTTTGCCCAAAGGCGAAATCATTCAAGCGCGACCCAGCAGATTTTCACGAACTGTGAAAAAACAACCGAAAACCTTTAAATATGTTTTAGGTATGAATTAGTATGTAATAATATGTAAGTGGTTTTTATGTATGAAAGCATAACAGTTGTTGGAGAAAGAGGCCAAATTACTATCCCAAAGATCATTAGGGAGAAACAGGGCCTGGGAAAAAAGGACAAGGCCATTGTCAAGATAGAGAATGGCAGGATTGTGATTGAAAAAGCGTTTGGCAAGAAGGAAAGAGAAGAGCTAATGGCAGAAGGCTACAAAAAGATGGCCGAGGCAGACCAAGGGCTAGAAAAAGAGATGAGACATGTAAGCAAAGAAGCGGACGAGATGCTTGATGATTATTAAAAGAGGGGACATAATACTAACGGATTTAGAGCCGGTAAAAGGCTCGGAACAGGGGAAGACCAGGCCGTGCTTAGTTATTCAAAACGATATTGGAAACAGGGTAAGTCCAACAACAGTCATTGCAGCAATAACATCAAAAACCGAAAAAGAATATCCCTTTATGGTTCATGTACAAAAAGGCGAAGGCAGCCTTCCAAAAGATAGCACAATCCTGTTGAGCCAGCTTAGAACAATTTCAATTGAACATAGAATTATCAAAAAACTTGGCACGCTAAAGCCAATCACAATGAAAAAAGTCGACGAAGCCCTGAAAATAAGCCTTGCTTTGGAATGAAAAGGGGGAAATTTTTAATTCGGGGCGCAAAAACAGGTGTGCGCCCTATACTTTGAGTTTAATTCTCGCCCCTCGCTTCCAAACCATTAAAGCAAATTATTTTCAATAATAATTTTGGCAGAAATTAAGGATTAACAACAAATTTATATTTATTGTTTGGGGAGCAGAACAAAATCTGGTTCCTGCCCTGTGAAAAAGATTAAAAAGCGCAAAAGCGTTATTGTTTGCTGATGAAAAAGAAAAATGCAATGCTTTCTTTTGGCAGGGAGGATGCCGTCAAGACAGGCAGGTTTCTTGCTTTTTTTATTGTCGTTTACATTTTGCTTTCTTTTTCTGTCAAGGCGATTTTTCCGGTTGAAACAATTGAACTCTGGGTTGCAAACAATGTCCTTGCCTTCCTGCAATTGCTTGGATATTCAGGCACTGTTTCCTTTGGAGAAACGGCCATTATACAGCTTGATGCAGCAGGCCCTGCAATTGAGATAAGCGAGCTGTGCACAGGCCTTATCGAAACGCTGATAGTGGTGGGCGCAATAATTGCGTCGATAGGCATTGGCTGGAGAAAAAGGCTTTTTGGCGCTGTGACGGCAGGGCTTGCAGTGATTGTGCTGAACTATGCAAGGATTGTTTTTACCGTGCTGCTCATTTTGGGAACAAACGACCTTGCTGTCATTGATTTCACGCACAACGTTTTGTTCAGGGCTTTCCTTTTCGTGTCAATTGCCGGCATTTACATTGCCTGGTTTTATTGGGCGGCAAGCAGCGAAATGGGAAGGATCAAGGAAAAGTGAGGCTATGTGGAAGCAAAAAGGCGCCCTATTGAAAATGAATTGCATTCCAACAGGACAGTGAGGAGATTAAGGGTAAGCAGGTTTGACCCGGGGAAGGTTTCTAGGGTTATTTCATTTGCAAAAAGGATAATTGCGCAAAAAGCTGAAGCAGCTTCCAAAAGCGGTTCAAGCACTATGCCAAGAAAGTTGCTGCAAGCACCTGAGAAAAGGAGGGTAATCAAAGAGCAGCTTCTTCGCACAAAAAAGCCCTTTGCCAGAATTGCAAATGAACAAGGAATAGACCACAGGGATATTAGAAGGGTTTACCTGGCGATGCAAGCAGCGGGCAGGAATCCGCCTGAAAGAAAATCAGGTGGCAGCAGAAAAGCAGGCCGCAGCACAAGAAAACCCAGAAGGGCAACGGATTCCAGCAGGAACAGAATTGCGAAAATTTTGGCAGGATATGAAGAGGATATAGTTGGTTTGTCAAAATATTTTTATTACCGCTACAAAGATTTTTTTGCGCCGGTAATGAACCAAGACGATATTGCAAATAACGTGAGGATAGAGTGCTTTCGAAGGTTGCGGAGAAACCCAAGCCTGAGAATTAGGTTGACTTTTCTTTTTAATAATGAAGTGAAGAAAGCTGCGCGGGTTAGAAAGATGCCGCATCTTGAGAGAGGCACGGAAGAATCCGAATGGAACCTGCTGGAAACAATTCCCGCTGAAGGCGAGCCGGTTCAAGAAAAGAGCGCAATTGAAACCATTGAAAAATTGGCTGGCAAAGCAAAACTCTTAGGCTACCAAAAAATGTGGCTTTACTGCAGAGCTGCCGGAATCCAAGCAAGCACTGCTGCCAAAATGCTTGGCGTCAAAGAGGTTGAAATCAAAAACCTAAGAAAAACCATAACATACAAGTTAATGAAAGCACGCATTACCCCTGAGGATATTTAAGAGAATTGGCGGCAAGCAGCGAAACCGGAAACAGGAAGGCTGACAGGGCTTTTGCGGCTAAAAAGAAAGTTTAAATAATACAAAAAGCAATAGGTAATCAAATGGAAATAATGAAGGATATCTTTCCAAAGGTAAAGCGGCCAATCGTGGCGCTTATTGTCATATACTACGTGCAGCTTTCGCTTGTTGCGGCAATTGGCGCGTTTACAAACCTTAAAGCCGACCAGGGCTTGAACATCCTTGTGCTTGGAGGCATAAGCCTTGCCTTTACTGTCTGCGCTTGGTTTGTGATTGCCTGGGCCGGCTTGAGGGTGACAAAGGCAACGGAAGGCGGCCCGATTGACGGCGCCTTTGGAGGCGCAACGGCTGCGGTGATTGCAGGCCTTTTTGTCAGAATCATGTCATTGCTTTTTTCCGTGAGCACGCTTCCTGTTCTCATAGCTTATTCGCCAAGCGGCACCGCAGCCGGCTTTGCCGGCGGCGTGATAGGAATTTTTTTCGGCATTTTGGCTGTTGTGCTTGGCTTTTTGGCTGACCTGATTTTGGGCGCCGCCCTTGGATTCCTTGGCGCGATGGTGCACAAGACAAATCCCGCGTTCTTTGCGGGCTATGGCTGGCAGAATGCAAAGACGACCGAGGCAAAGGTTGTCAAGGCCAAGAAAAGGAAGGGCAGCTAAACCCTGCTTCCGGGCAATGGAAGCCTTTTTTCAGCCGGATGTTCAAGGCAAGCCTGAAAAAAGGGGGCGTGGTTGGGCGCCGAATAGGCTTTGCACTTAAAGTAGCGGTTGCACTTTAGGCCAGATTTTTGCACCTGAACTCGAATATATACTATATATTATTAATTAATTCACGTGATAAACGTCGGAATCCTTAAAAATGGTTTGTAGATAGTTTATAACTGATGAGTAAGAACGATATTCTGGAAATTAAAAAATTGATTTCTGAAAGCAATGTGCCTAATGACATAAAGACATTGGGGTCTGTCTTTATTTTGAATCATTCTTTTTCTAAGAAGTAAATTTTTCAATTTTTTTCATTCCAAATTCTTGCAATGTTTGGGCAGATATGTTTGAATCTGTTGTGCAGAAACATGCACAGCCAAATTGATGTGCAATCGCAATATTAATTGCATCTTTGAATCCACAACGATTATCGGAATCCATTATTTCCCCAATAATGCCGTAAGTGCCATCATCGCCACCGTATATTTCTATTTTGTTGCTTGCTAATAGTTTGTTTAAAGCGAGCAAACTTTTTTCAGGATTAAATTCTTTTTCAGCCATTGCAACATCATAAATCTTTTGAATAACTTCTCCAATAGAATAACAACAAGTGATTGCAGCTCTTTGTTTCCCTATAAAACCACTTAAGAAATTAAGGCATTCTTCTGCTCTTGGCTGTTCTAATAATACTTCCACAAAAACATTAGCGTCAATAAAATATAACGTTTGTTTTTCTTTATGCCTTTCTTCTTTGACCAACATTTTATGGTGCTTTCTATCACGATTGCCTTTACTCATGTTAGTAATAACATTTCAACTCTTAATAAATAAGCGCCAATATTGTTTTTGCATTTTTTTAGTCTTTTTTCTGCACACCTAAAGTCGCCTGATTTCAAAACTTTAAGTGCAAAGCCCGCCGAATGGAATAAATGGAATAATTACTTTAATATATTAGTTTGCGCTTTTGTTATTCCGGTTTCCCTTGGCACAGGCTTTCTTTCCCAAGCAGCCTTTTAACAAAAGGCTGGCGAAAAAAGCCTTTTGGAAAAAGGCTTAAAATCGCAACAGCGATTTTGGCTTTCCCAAGGCTTTTTGCGTGAGCAAAAAGGCTTAGGGTTATATATTAGTTAAAAGGGAAATTAATTAGTAAGAGTAAAAAAGTGAACCCGATGATTAGCGAGAAGCTTGGCACGGTTTATTCCGCTCTTGAGGAGAAGTATTATGCCGTGCTGGATTTTTTGGATGCAAAAGGGTTGCCTGTTTACACTTACAATGATTTTTTGGAAGGGCATGGCTTGCCGGCTTTTCCGGTTACGGTTGCATTGCTTGTTTTAATCATTGCCGGAATTTACGGGCTTTTGTTTGTCGGAACCGGCGTGAACCCTGTAATTACCCTGGCTTTTGAGGACCAGTTCAGCGAGGCTGTTTCAGGCGTGAGCGTGAGCGTTGAGGATTCTTCCGGAAAGCTTTTGCTTGCCCCGAAGAATGTTTCAAACGGCGGCACGGTTGAATTGCAGGGAATTCCTTTGGGAACAGAGCTTGTGCTTGTTGCGGAAAAGAATGGCTTTGACAAGGCCGAAAAAAGCGTTGTGGTGAAACGCGAGGATATTACGGCAAGCTTTGCAATGCAAAAGCAGGTCAGCGCAATTGACGCCGAGATACAGCTTGTGGACAGGGACACGCGTGATTTGGTGAGGGGTGCGAGTGTTTCGCTTGAATGGCAGGGGCAGACCAAGAATGCGGTTACGGATTCTGCCGGCAAGGCAAAGTTTGCCGGCATTCCTGGAGGCACAAGTGTGTATTTGTCGATTCAGGCTGACGGCTATGAAACCCTTTCAGGCAATTATTCTTTCACTGGCGGCGAGTTAAAGGAGATTAGCCTTGTTGCGGGCAGCGCAAGCTTTTCCGGAATGTCAAGCCTTGTTGTAAGTGTTCTTGACGAGGCGGGCCAGCCTGTGAGGGGCGCAAAGGCGATTGTAAGGGACAGGGAAACCGACACAAGCCTTGAGGAAAGGACACTTGAGGAAAGCGAGGCGGTTTTTTCAATTGCAAAGGGCAAGAGCGTAAGGGTTGTTGTTGAAAAGGAAGGCTTTTTGAGTTATGATTCAATGGAGGAAGGGGAAAGCAGGACAATGCGGCAGGATGAGGAATTGTGGCCTGTTGTTTTGAAGAAGGGCGGAAGCAGGCTTGCCGTGGCTGTGTTTTCCGGGCAGAACCCCTTGAGCGACGCAACAGTGCAGCTGTTTGACGTGAACGGAAATTTTGTCGGCGAGGATGTCACAGGCTTTGGCGGCAGCGTTGAATTCAGCGGCCTTGGGCCGAGAGAGTATTTTGCCACGGGCTACAAGCAGGGCTTTTTGCCGGCAAGGCAGCTGGTCAATGTTGCCGGCACTGAAACCGTTTCATTGTACCTTGATTCTGCCGACAATTCCAACAGTGCCTATCTTGGAATTTCGGTGCTTGATTCTTACAAGGCAATGGCAAACAATGCCGGCCTTTCATTCAGGGAAAGGCTTGAGGGTGAATTGCTTCCATTGGGAATTCCCTCGCTTAAGACAGACATAAGCGGCTATGCAAGCATTATGGCAAGGACAGGAATACTTGTCGCTGTCGGGGCAAAAAAAGAGGGCGAGGAAGGAGCCGGGGAAAAGCTTGTTGAGGCAAACAAGGAAAACCAGATGGTGATAGAGCTTGCAAGGCCTGTTGGAATCGTGGAGCTTGCTGTGCTTGATGCGGCGGGAAACAAGGGAGCAGGCCGGGTTTTGATTGAAAGCGTTTCAGGGCTTCTGCTTTTTGACGGCAACCTTTTGGACGGCAGGGTTTTCTTTGACGCCAAAGGATACAGCGAGGCAATGGTTGCAATTGAAACGGATGAAGGGAAAACTTTTTCGCAGAAGGTTAATCTTGAAGGCAAGGAAACAGTTGAAATAAATCTTGGGGAGGCAAGCAGTGGGCTTGCGCCGGCAATAACATTCATAGGGGTGTTTGACTCTGACAACCAGCCCGCACAGGGGCTTGCGAAAGGAAAAGAGTACTGGCTTGCATTCCAGAGCACATGGCCTTCCGGTGCGGAAAAAGGCGGGGTGCATATAAGGCTTGGGCAGGACGGCATTGCATTCGTTGATTCTGAGGAAGCCGGCATAACAGGCTTTGAGGCGGCAACGTCAAATTATTTTTACGGAAAGAGCTTTCAGCCCTTGCCCGCCCCGGGCAATGAAACTGCGGACAAGCAGAATGCCGGAATGCCGGGGCAATTGAACAAGTTTGTGGAACTGTATTTTGACAGCCCTGAGAACACGATTGCATTCAGGGTAAAGGCCAGGGCAAACAATTCAATTTCAAAGGAAACAGTTGAGCTGCATTACAGGGCGTGGGTTGAGGCAGCCGGAAGCGTTTACAGGGGCCCGAATGATTCCGAGTTGGGCGAAAAGATGTTCACGGAAACAAAGACAGGGCTTTATGCCCAGACACTGGACGCAGAATTAAAGGTGTTTGAGGCAGAGGCAAGCTGTGCACAGGAATTGTGCGCGGGATATTTCTTTGTCATGCCAACAGGTCTTTACGTTGAAAGGCAGGATTTTTCCGCCGTGACCGGGGAAACATATGCGCTTGAAATTGACTTGAGCTCAAGCAAGCCTGTGAGCATTACGCTCAAGCTTGATACCGACAAGGCCGCGCCCAAGATACAATTTACCGGCTATGATGTTGACGACTTTGTTGACCAGAAGGAACAGCTGCCGTTGCCGCCTGAAACAAGCCTTTCAGGGCAGGGTTATATTGAATCTTCGGCCGAAACCACTGAAACAGGCGGCAATCCGCTTGGATTCAAGACAGGGAGCGCCGGCACCTCAATCACAATAAATGCCTTGGGCGTGAGCCCTGAGAGGCCGAGGAAGGTAAGGGCTTACTTCACGGGAGTGGCCGAGGGCAAAGCCGAAATAAAGATGCAGGCCGTTGCGCAGTCCGTGCTTGGCGAGAGCTTTGTGTTCAACGTGGAGAGAAACAAGGCATTGCTTGTTTCCGTTACGCCGGCAAACCCTGATATTGGGCAGGCTTTTACCGTAAAGGTTTTGGACGGCGAAACAGGCGATGCAATACAGGATGCAACTGTTCAGGTAAAGAACGCGAAGGGCGAAATTGTTGATTCGCTTGTCGGCAGGGGAAGCACGAGGAGGGGCCTGAGGGGCGAGTACTATTTCAAGAACAGCTTCAGCCCCGGCATTTATTCCATAACCGTGAGCGCTTCCGGCTGCAAGAGCGAACAGCTTGAGATTGCAATTGCAAGGGACGGCCTGCTTGTCGTGAACAGCCCTGTGAAGATAGATGTCCCAGAGGAATCAGGGGAAAAAACAGTTGCGCTTGCGGTAAGGAACAATGCAGGCGAGGATGTCAAGGAACTTGCCTATGAGATTGAAAAGGGCGGGGATTTCCCTGAAGAGTTTTCGGTAAGCGTTTCAATGCCTGCCGTTGCAGGCAAGGGGCAGGACACAACGGCAAATATCAGGGTTATTGTTAACTTGGACGGGGACAGCGATGAAAGCCTTTACGGCGAGGCTGACCTTGTGCTAAAAGGAATGGTTGCAGGCAATTATCCGACAAAGACAGTTGCAAGGCTGCAAGTAAGCTACAACAAGCAGCTTGACCCCGACTGCCTTTACTTTGACAGCCAGAGCCTGCTGGTAAGGCTCATAGGCAGGGCAGGAAGCACTGCAACGGAAGAATTTGAGGTTGAAAACAGGTGCGAAACAGCGCTTGGCCTCAGGGCAACTGTTGAGGCTTTGCAGGAAGACCCGAATCTCACTGTGAGCGTTTCGCCGCTGAGCATTGAAAAGGGCGCTATTGAAAAGGTCAAGGTCACTGTTTCAAACAGTATTGAAAGGAATTACGATTTGCAGAACAGGCGCAGTTACAGGATAAAGCTTGAGTCAAGCCAGATTGCGAAAACAATCCCTTTAAGCGTCGAGTTGTGGAACCCAAGGACAAATCTGAGCTATCCGCCCAACATCACGCTTTGGATGATCCGCTCTGCAACCGAAGAGCTTGCCTTTGCACAGTCTCCAATGCAGGTTGTGAACAACGGCGCAGTGCCAATAACGGCTTTCAGGGCCGCGGTCACGCCTGAAGCATACATGCAGGGCATTACTGTCGGAATAAAGCCTGACAACATATATGATATGGCTATTTACCCGGGGCAGTCGCTGTCGCCTGAAAGGTATGTTTATGCAGAATCAAAGAGAACAGAGGCAATGCAGCAGGCAGGGCAGGGCTGGATTACGTTCACGGGGGTTGTTGAAGGAAGGCAGTACCCTGACCTTGGCAGGACAACGCTTGGCATAAATTATTCCGGCACAAAGTGCCTTAAGGCAAGCGCTGTTGACAGCCTTGTGTTCAGCAGCACAGAAGCCGGGCAGGGAACGCTGGAAAGAAAGATTAAGATCAGGAACGAATGCGGCGAGCCAATAAGGCTTAGCGAAAAGGTCGTGCCTGAAACGGTCGGGGGCAATGCCTTTGCATTGAACGTGCTCAACACGCTTGCGCCGGGACAGGAAATTGAGGGAAGGCTCATCCTGATGAAAAAGCAGGAGGCAAGCACAAGCTCTGCCATAAAAGTTGTCGGCATTCTCACCTTGCACAATGAATCCATTGAGTCAAATGAACTTGCCGTTACGCTCAAGCTCGGGGCACTTGCGGCAACGACCGAAGGAAAGCACACGGCTGAGCTCTCCATGAAGAAGTGTGATTCCGACGAGAGAAAAAACTTCGCGTTCCCGGTTCTTTCAAGCGACTGCTCCTCGGGGTATTGTGATGCGGAACAGCTTGCAAAGTTCCTTGTTGACAAGGCCGACACTTTGGTGAAGACAGCCAAGGACAAGGCAAACAGGAATGGTTACAGCACCGAAAAATTCAGCAACTGCGCACAGGCAAACAAGGAGTCCTGCAGCTTTGAGGACATGGGCATTATCACCGAGCAGTTCCCTGTGTTTTTGCAGCTTGATTTCATGACAGAGGATGTGCTTCTGAAGGCCTTGGGCGAAAGCAGGGAACTCAAAGGCTATGACGTTGTGCAGGGCTCAAAAAGCGTTGATGACATCGGAAGCGTTGGCTTTGCCTTTGGGAATGTGAACCTTGGGGGAACGTTCAAGGGATGCGGAAAGTATTATGTCCAGCTTGCCGGGGCGGCAGGGGTCAGCAACAGGGAAATAATTGCAGGCAAGGACGGCGGCAGGGACTTTGTGGTTGTTGTGAACATCACGCAGCCAAGGGTGACAACGGAAGAGTGCCAGAACCGCATTGAAAACATGTCGAACTTTTTGCCGGCGGACAAGGGCTTTGTGATTCTTGCGAATTACAATGCCTGGCCTGGCTTTGTGCAGGCAAGCGAAGAATTTGACAGCCTTGGGAAAAAGTTTGCCGAAGAGCTGTTTGGGAAGGCGGATGGAAGGTACGGTGCAGCCATTTCAAGCGCAAGCAACAGGCTTGAGATTGTGAAAGGCGATGAAGGAAACGGGCTTTTGAAAATCAGGGTTCCGAAAACAGGGCAGGCGGACGAGCCAAAAACAATGTATGCGCATGTTCCAAGCTCTTACACCAGGGAAATGGAGGGCGACATTGCAAAGGCGCTTAAGACTTTCCAGCAGAGGGCGTTCTCCGACAAGGACTGCTGGGGCGAAGATGATTCAGGGCAATACATTGTGATGAAGGGCTACAAGGACATTGACAAGCTGTACGGAAAGCTTGCGATTTCCGGGGAGAAGGCCATAAGGATTAACACGCAGGAGCAATGCGTGGACATGAACATTTCAAGCAAGGCTGCTGAGCCTGTAACGTTTGAAACTGATTTCCTGTCGCCGGGAAAAAACGCAAGCAAGGACGGCATTGAATATGTTGCAATAAAGGATGCAAAGGGAACAATATTGTACCAGGAGAATGCGAATGGCGATAAAAAGGCAGGGCCTGAGCTCAGGCTTGCGCAGGAAAAAGAGGGAAGCGGCGTTTACAATGCCGCTTTCAGCTTTTGCGTGAAGGGCACAAGCATGTTCCCGCTTGCGCTTGAAAACATCAGCGGAATTTCAATAACAGGCAAGGGTTCTGCAACGCCTGACAGGAAAACGGAACCGTACAAGGTTTCACTGCAGGCATGTGGTATCCATCCGAAGGAATTGATTGAAAAGATTGTGGAAAGGGAAAAGGCAATGCCAAATGGAACCGAGGAAACTTATTATGCAATGCCGGGATGGGCTGGTTCCCCTGAGCCGCCGAACGAGTTTGACCTCAGCAAGTTCAGGAGAATGTACTCATTCCAAAAAGAGCTTGAAGGCAAAATCGGGGCAACTGGTGAGCCCATAACCAGGATGAGCAGCTATGACAAGGCAATGCAGCCTTACAGGTACGGCGGTGTTGGAGTTTACTTTGCGGCATGCGCAATACCCGCGTTTTTGACGCCTTGGGGCTCTGTAACATTAGATTGCGCGTTGCCGGCGATGTGGGCAGCGCTTGATATTGACCCGAATGTTGAAACCGCAAAGGGCAAAGTAATAGAAATGGTCAAGAATACGCTTGGCTTTGTTGGAAAGTACACAATTGCGCCTATAATAAACGGCATAAGCAAGCTTTTCGGCGGCGAGGGAAAATGGGACCCGACAGCTGACAAGGAGTATGCTGCTTACACTGATGACCAGGCCGGGGCGGAGTTTGAAACAATGCTTGGCAGCGTGAAAGAGTTTTCAAGCGCAGGCTATACAGTCGGAACAAAGGCGATTCTTGACGGCTTCAGCGGGGCAGGGACAAAGGTGACGCTTGATTCTGCGCGCAACCTCATGGCAAGCAGCCTCTGGGACAAGTTTGCGGAAGAATTTGTCAATAACAAGGTGCCTGAGCTTGCGACAGCAGACCGTGCGGCGGCAGCAAAGCTGCAGAAGGCGCTTGCGGACAATGCAAAGGATGCGGCTGCAGAGCTGTTGTTTGAATCCGGAGCGCCAGGCGTCAGGCCAAGCCAGTGGCATCTCACAAAAGTGAAGGCAAGCGCGGCAGGAAAGGGCCTTGATGAGATTGCAACGCAGGCTATTAACAATGCTTACACAAAGAGCCAACCTCAGTTTGACGAAATTCTTGGCACTGTTCTTGGCGGCGCAACTCCGCCTGCCGGCCTGAAGGCACTTGCAGACATGAAGACCGCTTCAATATTTGACACTGCAAAGGTTTCCGATGACCTTATGGCAAAATTCCAGGGCGAGAGCCTTGAAGGCCTTGCCTCGGGAACAAGGGCGCAGATGAAGAAAAGGATTGCGAACCAGATATTGCAGTCAATGGAAAGGAACAACAAGGCTGTTGTTGACGGCCTTGTGGAAGAGCTTGGTTCAAAGGGAGAATTGCAGGCCAGGATACTTGCAAGCGTTGACAGCAGCTGGGCAACCATTCCTGGAAGGCCAAACCTTAGCGATGTTCTTGATACACTTCTTACATCAACCACCCTGCCAAGAGGCACCGACGTTGGCAAGATACTGGAAACAATGGATGCTGCTTCAAGGGCAAAGTATACGGCGCAGCTTAAAGGCAGCGTTGATGACATAGTGAACAGGTCCCTCGTTGATTTCAGTGGAAACAACGCAAATGACATCTACAAGGCAATGCAGAAGACAGTGAATGCGCAGGTGCTTGAGAAATTAAAGGGCGATAATGCCGATGACCTTGCAAAGCTTGTGAAGGAGGGCACTAGCAAGCCTGGTGCCTTGACGAGGATTGGGCGCTTTTTCAGGGGCCTTAGCTTGAGCGCTTTATCCGGAATCACTTCAAACGCGATTGGAATGCTTGCACACAGGCTTTATTGGGAGGGTGTTGGCCACAGCCCGGTTGAAAGCGATTCAAGCTTCAGGACAAGCGAGCTTACCAATGTTACGGACGAGCAGGGCAACGTAATCGGGCAGACCGAGGTCTTGCGCGACATCAAGATTGTGAAGCACCAGCCATACAAGATTGTAATAAAGAAAACAAAGGGCGGCAAGGCTGAAACAAGGATGACGGCGCTTACCACTGATGACCAGCTTAGGGAAATGGCTGATGCCATAAAGAAGAAACCTGAGAGCAGCTGGAATACTGACTGCACAAGCTATGCAAAGAAAGTGCCCGGGCTTCTGGTTGGAACGCTCAAGCCTGTTCCGACGGACAAGGTGAAGCAGGATGAAGTGCTTGCTTACTCGGAGAATGAGCAGGCAATCGCCTATTATGGCAACCCAGAAGAATTGCTCATGGCTGTGCTTTTGGAGCAGCCTGAAAAAATAAAGGAATGCGGCATTGCGGAAAAATGGTGGACCAAGAAGCTTGAGGAAGACGAAAGGACAAGGATTGTGGGCTGTGCAGCCGCCCGCCTGAATGATGCCCTGAAAAAAGGCAAGAAGCTTGACAGCTTCACAAACGCAGCGGACAAGGGGGCTTATGTCCAGAAAATAAAGGCAATACAGGTTGAATGGGCAAAGTTCAGGGTCAAGGAAGCAGCAGGTACAGCCCTAAACAGCAGCGCCAGAAATTCAGCAGGCGCCTTGCCTGCCGGCAGCCCTTCCGGCCCGGGCGCATCTCCGCAGGGCTTGCCTCCGCGCCAGTGAAGCAGGTTAACTATTTAAACCGAAAAAGCGTCTATTTTGCCGTATGCTCCTGAATAGCAAAGGATTCAATCTTTTCACCGCACTGGTCAGCTTTTTGCTGATAATGCTTGCCGTGCTTTTGATTCAGTCCATGATTCAGGCGGAAAGGAATGCAACCGATACCGTTGACCATATTGAGAGCAGGGCAAGGCTTGAGGCAACTGCCGAAATGGCCAGGGCGGATGCAATGCAGGTTTTCAATTATGCATTGAGGAAAAGGATTGAGGATTGGCTTGTGGACAGTGCCAGAGGTGTTGTTTCTTTGAGGCTTGAGGACAGGAGCTGGAAAGAGATACAGGATGATTTTGCCGAAAGCAAGTTTGGCGGCACTGAAGGAAGCCAGTTTGCGCATTTCACGGCAAGCAGCCTTGCGGGCATTTTCCACCAGCCCCAGGCCTTCGGAAATTACACTATAAGCATTCCCTCGGAGGAGCTGGAAACATTGGCCGAGGGAATAAACAAGGCCATTGCAAAAAGCGTTAAGGACGATTTTTTTACTGTCATTGAATGTGATGGCGACCCGAGGGGGGACCATTGCCCGCTCGGCACTTTTTATGTGAATTTGCACATTGAAAGGCTTTCGCAGGAAGAATACGAAAACCTTCCAAAGATCGTTGTTGTGGACAAGGGCAGTGGCGAGGAATTGAAGCAGGTGATTTTGCCGAGGACTGTTTTCCGCATTTATGTGCCATTGCGCTTCTTCAAGGCAATAGCGGAGGCGAGGGCGCTCACGCATTATTCTTCCGGCGGCAGCTTTGACGACCCTACATGGATTAATTCTTCAAGCGATAAGGGCCTGTTTTCCCCACAGGTCCACAATGACATTGAAAAGATGGCTTTGGGCCTTTGTGATTATGGGTCATGCGCTCCAAGGCAGGATCCGCTTGTTCCGGTAACTGTTGACCCAAATGTGCCTGCAGACTATCGGACCGGGCTTCCTGCAAAAGATCCCGCGGGCAATGCGCTTTTTTGCCCCGGCGACAGCACTGCACCGACGTGGAGCACAAACGGCATTGAAACAAAGCTCATATGTAACTATCCTTGGTGCGCAGGCAATGATGTTCCCAAGAACTACAGCGCGAACAACAACAACGGCTGGGAAAAAATGCAGGGCGCGCTTGGCAAGGTTGCGGAGGCAAGGGTTTGTGCCGTGATACGGGATGCAAAGCTGGCTGGTTTCATGGACAGTGTTGCGGATGACAACTTTGTGCTTGTGGGAAAAGAGTGCGGCGAAGGCGGGGCAATGCTTGCCTATGATGTTGCGGTGAACGTTGACACAGCGAACAGCAAGGTCATTGGAATGGGCAAAGGGCAGCCCCAGTCCGAAGACCCGGGCAGGAACATTGGCCTGTATTTGGACGGCGACGAGGTAAAGGCGCCGGTGATTAGCCAGGCTGAGATGAGCTGCTCAAATGATTTTGGCGATTACAAGGCAGGGTGCGCGGAGGTAAACGACATCGAGGTCACGCTTGCATTTGAGGAAAAAGACCCTGCTTATATGGTGAGAAGGCCTGAGCCTGGAAGCGAGAGGCTTTACAGGATTAAGGTTTCTGACAACACATACGTGCCTTTTACCGCAAACTGGCAGCAGGGAAATGAGGTCGCGAATTTCCTGTATGGCATTGCGCCGCAGAGAACAAATTGTTCAATGGGCAGTGGCTTGGGATGGCAATGCGTTACAATGGGGACAGGCGGTTCGCTTGGAAAACCAATGACTGTAGGCTGTGTGCCTGGTTAAAAAAAAGGCTTCCTTTGCGAAGCAAAGGTTTTTTCCCAAGGCTTTTTTCCAGTAGGAAAAAAGGCACGTAAATGCAGGGGAAAATCAATGCCAAGCGGCAGGGCAAGAGCAAGCACAAATTATTTAAATGGGAAAACACTTAGTGCTATATAGTTGTTTATGCATAAATGGGGATGCGTTGCATTCCGCCTTGTATATAGATAGATTAATAAATAACGGAAAAGAAAATAATATTATTGAGTTATAAAGTGAACAGCGCATGGGTTTGGGCGACGTCTACCGGAAAATTGAGGACAAGTACTATGGTTTCGTTGACTGGCTTGACGCAAGGGGCATTAGCCTTTACCCCATAATTGACCGCATTGAAGGGCGCAACATCCCTTCTTTTCCCGTCGCTGTTGCATTGATTGCCCTGATTATTGTTGCGCTCATTGCCGGGTTTTGGATGCTTGCCTTGCCGCAGGCAAGTGTTACTTTCACAATTGTTGATGACAGCACAGGCATTGCCTTGGAGGGCGCAACAGTGCTTGTAACAACGGCTTCGGGCGCAGAGTTAAGCGCCTTGACTGATGCGCAGGGAAATGCGACCATTGCATTGCCTTTGGGTTCTGCGGCAGTGGAAGTTACAAAAATAGCGTATGCCAAAAAGGGCGTTTCATTGGATGTTTCAGGCAAAATGCAGCAGGAAGTCAGGCTGGGAAAAGAAATTGCAATGCTTTCAAAGGCCATCCAGCTTTTGAAGGCGGGAACAAGCCAGCTTATCGGCGAGGATGTGCAAGTAAGGTTTACCTGCTCAGACCCGGAGGCCTCCGGCTTTGATGAAACAATGACCTCTGTTTCCGGAACAATAACTCTTGACGTGCCGGGCAATTGCGGTTCGCTTATTGCCACGCCGCTTGCGGGCTTTAATGCGCCTAACGGCGTGATTGACATTAAGGAAACAAGCCCGCAGCTTTTCCTGCAGGCAATTGAATCAAGCACTGGCAGGGCAAGCGTTTCTGTTGAAAGCGTTTTGGGCGAGGCCCTTGCCGGAATTACGGTAATGCTTTACGGCGACAATCGGGTTCTTGCGGGAACGCAGTACACGAGCGCTGCAGGCACTGCGGTCTTTGACAATGCGCCAACCGGCAGTTATTATGTTGTAGTGCATGATTCGCAGGGGAGGTATGCCGATTATGACAGCAGCAGTGCCGGCGCGGCCGGCGTAAAGGTGCTTGTGAAGGATGCCTTGATTTCCTTTGATGTTGAGCTTGAGGTTGCGACGGTAGGAACAATAAAGGTTATTTTGAAGGACAGCACAAACAAGCTGCCTGTGGAGAACGCAGCGGTTTACCTGAAGAAAGGCGGCCAGGTTGTTGACACAGTTTACTCCAATTCAGAGGGCGTTGTTGAATTCAGCGTCAATGAAAACATCGAGTATGATGTTGAGGTTGACGCTTCGGCTTACCTGATTACCGCTGTCAGCAAGGTCAAGGCCGGCGTTTCGTTCAACGAGATTTTCCTTGAGCCTGCCACAGCTGACAACACGCAGGTGCTCAAGGTTGAGGTTTTGGACAGCAGGCAGCGGCCTGTTGACAATGTGAGGCTTGTCCTGAAAAAGGCCGATGGCACGATTTATGCAAACAATGTGGTTACAGGCGCTGATGGCCTGGGCGATTTTACAAATTTGCCTTTGGGAACATATTATGTTTATGCGGTGAAGAAGGGCTTTGAGGGCAAGAATGCCGACCCGATTGCTTTGAAGGCAAGGCAGGAGAACAGGGTCAGGATTGTGCTGCCAATTGGCTTCGGCAACCTTGAAGTTTTGGTTTTGAATGATGAGATGCAGCCTGTTCAGGGCGCTGTTGTTGAGGCAGTGAATGTTTTGGATGAAAAGAAGGAGCAGGAAGAGATTACAAACCTTGACGGCAAGGCCATTTTTAATTTCAGGGCTGACAAAAAGGTGTTCTTTAAGGTTGACGCTGAAGGGTTTTTGCCTTATTATAGCATTGCGGTAATGCCTGATGCGGACAGCACGGTTACAACCGAAATAGCGCTTGCAAAGGACCCGGGCGTTCTGCAGGTCAGGCTGCTTGGCCTTTACCTTGACGGCGAAAAGGCGCCGAAAGAGCTTGCGCCTGGGCAAAAGTATATGGCAAGGCTTTTGCTGCTTTTGCCGAGGAACAGCAGGTTTGACGAGGCGGGCCTGCACTTGCGCGTTGGAAATGCCAATGAGGGCAAGACCAACATAATGGAAGAGGACAGCCTTTACATCAGGGATGTGTTTGCCTCAACGGCAGGCATGTTGAGGGGAACAAGCTTTACCCCGCCGCTTGGCTATGCGACTGATTCCGAGCACCTTACGACAGGCGAGAGCAAGTGGGTTAACTTTATCTGGAAGAACGCCTCACAGGGAGCCTATGCTGTTGAGGCAGAGGTGCAGGTGAAGGATTCCGCGCAGTTGGGCCAGCTGCTTTACGTTAATTACATGGGATGGGGCAAGACCGCTTCTTACACAAGGTTCCCAAGCGATGCCGCGCTTGCAAGCGCGGAATCAACGCCGAAAAAGCAGGCGCTGTATGCAAATGCCGAGCAGGAAGTTTACACTGCGGGCCCAAGCAGCCTTTGCGGCCCAAGCTTCTGCAAGACCATTGGCATTGAGGATGTTGCGCGAAACCTTAAGGTAAGCGTCGTAGACCAGTACAATGCCGCAATAGGAAGCGTTTACAGGCTGCATTTCACGATTACCAGCACAGCGGAGCAGGCTTTAACAAACAGCGGCATTGAGTTTGGAAGCAAGGGCGATGGATTGCGCTTCGGGGATTATGCGATAACCGACGCAACAGGCCTGAGGAGCGATGGCACTGTCAATGGCTACCTGCTTTCCAAGAGCGTGGGCAATTTGAGGAAGGGAAGCAGCGTCTTCGGCTTCATTGACTTCAAGACCGAAAAGGAGGGAAGCAACCTGCTTACCATTGTGATAAAGTCAAACAACCAGCCGGTGCTCTCGGATGCAATTGAAGTCAGGGTTGAGGCGGCGGACCAGCTGCAGCTTGATATCATCCCGAAGGAGATTATCCCGATGATTGACAACCAGGTTCTTGTGAAGGTAAGCGATGCAAGCAATGCCGCTGTGAGCAATGCTGTTGTCACAGTGATGCTTGGCGATGCGCTTGTGCTTTCAACGGAGAGCAACGGTTCTGGCGTTGTGGAATTCAAGCTCGAGATGCCTTCTTCGGGAAGCACGCTTGTTGTAAAGGCCGAAAAAACAGGCTACAAGAAAGCGGAACTGAGCCGGAAGATTGACTCAAGCATTCTCACCGTTACGCCGCCGGAAATAAGCGAAAAGCTTGACATTGCGCTTACGGAGGTTGAGGACCAGATTTGGCTCAACAACCAGACAGTTACAAATCTGGTGATTTCAAAAATGGCATTCAGCAAAGACTTTGAGGGCCTTGTGGAGTTTGAATGGGTTGACGATTACGAGGGCGAAAAGATAAACGCAGATTCCGATGTCAACGTTTTCCTTTCAATAAGGCTCACCGAGAAAGGCGCGCTTGTGAAAACGCCGGTGAAACTCGAGGGCTCGCTTTCCATTCACATGCTCAGCCCCGAGTTGCAGCAGACCTTTGTGGAAAACATCCCGGTTGAGATAAGGATTGGGCTTGGAGGCGAGGCTGACGGCACAAAGTGCCTTGAGATACTGCCTGTGAAATGGGAAATCCAGGCGTCATCCGGAACGAGCGAGAGCCAGGAGTTCACGCTCAAGAACTCGTGCACTGTTGAAAAAACGGCAATTGCACTGTCAGGCCTTTCGGCAAAGGTTTCAACAGGCAAGGGCAATGCGCTTGGAACGTTCAAGGTGAGCAGCGATGAACTGGGCATGCAATCGCTTGCAATAGGAAGCGATTTCACCAAGATTGCAGAATTGCTGCCGGCAGGATTTGAAGGCAAGATAACCATTGAGTTTGTGCCCGACAATGCAGTTGAGTCCGGAACCTCAAAGCCAAAGATAGAGTTTAAGGCAAAGCATGCAACGCTTAAGGGAGAGGAAAGCGTTTCCGTGGGATTGCCTGTTGAGGTGAGCCTTAGCAACCTTGCAAAATGCGTGCAGGTGCTGGCTGATGAGCCTTTGGAGGTTGAGACAACGCCGTTAAATACCGGCTAT
>JBAZQI010000013.1:0-29107 GCA_041645325.1 archaeon | reverse complement strand
CGGACAAAAGAATTGTGGAACAGGTCAAGGCCTGCCATGAAAACGGGTGGAAAACCGGGAGCAAAGGCTGGGGCTATGAATGGAGCGAAGAAATCGCGAAAAAAGTGATGCCTGCGGCGCATGGAACTGCGCACAGCGCAAGGCAGCTTGTCAAGGGCGTTGAGGTTCCCGGAAAATACTTTGCGATTGCAAGGTGCTACAGGCCTGATGTTGTTGACGCCTCCCATTTGATTGAATTCAACCAGATGGAAGGAATAATTGTGGGAAAGGATTTGAACTTCAGGCATTTGCTTGGAATGCTCAAGGATTTTGCAGTAGAATTTGGGAAAGCGCAGGAAGTAAAGTTCCTCCCTGATTATTACCCTTTCACAGAGCCCTCGGTGCAATTGAGTGCAAAGCACCCCAAGCTTGGCTGGATTGAGCTTGGCGGCGCGGGAATATTCAGGCCTGAGCTCACTTTGCCGTTGGGAACAAAAGAGCCTGTGCTTGCATGGGGCATTGGGATTGACAGGCTTGCAATGCTGGCTTTGGGAATAAAAGACATAAGGCAGTTGTTTTCGCAGGACTTGGCCTGGCTGAGAAATGCAAGGCAGGTGGTTGAATGAGAAGGGCAACACCAAAGAACAGAAGACATGCAGGGCCGACCACAAGGTTAAGCGACGAGCAATTTGTGAATGCGTACGGAAGCCTTTTGGGCCCGCAGACAGTAAGGATGGTTGCGGCAGAAGCAAACGTGAGCCATGTGACCATAATCACCTGGAGAAGGCAGGCAAGGGCTGCCGCCAGGGAAATAGGCCTGGATAAAATCTTGAAAAAAGGGCAAGCTTACTGTGGCCTGTTTATCAAAAACGGCCCTGAGCTTGCGAAAGTCCTTGGCGTTTCAAGGAATGCAGCAAAGGGGCTTGAGATTATCCTTAGGGGCAGCGGGCTGCTCAAAGGAAGCAGGGTTGACAACATATTTGAAATGCTGAAAAGAAGCCGCACCCCTATTGAAAAGAGGGCCATTATGAAAAAATATCATTTGAGCAAGACCGAGTTTTACAGGCTGGTTGAAAAAATGGAGGGAAAATAATGCCCAACGTTGAAGCAAGCAAAAAGGATTTGGAAATGCTCATAGGGAAAAGGCTTTCGGGAAAAGAGCTTGAGCAGGCAATGCTATTTGCCAAGGGCGAAATCGATTCCGAAGAAGGCGATTGCATTGTAATTGACGAGAAAGACACCAACAGGCCGGATTTGCTGAGCGCCGAGGGGATTGCAAGGGAG
The DNA here is from genome assembly GCA_041645325.1 of archaeon. Classification (GTDB taxonomy): domain Archaea; phylum Iainarchaeota; class Iainarchaeia; order Iainarchaeales; genus JAFCCL01. The sequence goes on along the minus strand of JBAZQI010000013.1, from coordinate 27,844 downwards.
ATAAGGGGCAGGCTGGCGAAAGAAAAGGGCGTTCCAAAGTACAGTGTGAGGAAAAGCAATGTTTCGGTCATTGTTGACAAGAGTGTCAAGGGCATAAGGCCCTGCATTGCCGCCGCAATCGTGAAAAATGTGAAGATTTCGGAAGAAATGCTTGTGCAGATGATCAACCTGCAGGAAAAGGTCTGCATGACCTTCGGAAAGAAAAGAAAAGAGGCCGCAATCGGCATTTATGACTGGAGCAAGCTCAGGGCGCCTATGCATTACACGAGCTATGCGCCAAAGGCAAAAAAATTCATTCCTCTGGAATACAAGGTTGAAATGGACCTTGAGGAAATCCTTTTGGAGCACCCGAAGGGAAAAGAGTACGCGCATTTGCTCAAGGGCTTTTCAAGATACCCTGTTTTTGAGGATTCAAGGGGAACTGTTGCAAGCATGCCGCCGATAATCAACTCGCAGCTCACGGGCAAGGTTGCAATGGGCACAAAAGAGGTTTTGATTGAGGTAACAGGCCATAGCCAGGAAACAGTGAACACAGCGCTCAATGTAATGGTTTCCGCAATGGCTGAAAGGGGCTTTGATGTTTACAGCGTCAGGGTAAAGTATCCCGGCAAGGCAATCGTGACGCCGGATTTCACTTCAAGAAAAATCAGCGTGCCGCTGGAGGAAATCAGGCAGGTAATGGGAATGGAGCTTGATGCCAAAAAAATTATCGGGCTTTTGAGGCAGGCAAGGTATGACGTAAAGGCAAAGGGCAAAATGCTTTTGTGCGAGTACCCGGCCTACAGGCAGGACATTCTGCACCCAGTGGATGTTATAGAAGATGCGTTGGTAAGCTATGGCTTCAACAATATAATGCCTGAGCCTGTAAAGCTTGCTTGCACAGGCTCGGAATTGGAAGAAGAAAAGCTGAAGCGCGCGTTTGAAGAAGTGTGCGTGGGCTTGGGAATGCAGGGCGTTCTAACATTCACAATGACAAGCAAGGCAAAACAGGCAACAATGGTTGGCCTTGAGGAAGAAAAAGAAGGCTTTGTGGAGATAGCAAACCCGGCCAGCGAAAACTACGCCGTTTTCAGGAAAAGACTGTACCCGGAGCTTTTGGAGTTCCTTTCAAAAAACAAGCACGCCGCCTACCCGCAAAAGATTTTTGAGGCCGGAAAGGCTGTTGAGCTTGACAAGGCAAGCGAAACCGGCGTAGTGGAAAAAAACAGGCTTTGCATTGCGCTCTGCGGCAAGGGCGCAGAATTCACGGTGATAAAAGGCGCCCTGGATGCGATTGCAGCCAACATTGACTTCAAATACTCTTTGAGCGGGCAGACCGAACCTGCCTTTGAAAAGGGAAAGGCAGGGGCAATAAGCATTGAAGGAAAAACCGGCGTGCTTGGAGAGCTCACAAAAAACACGCTGAAAAATTTTGGATTGGAACAGCCCACCGCAATTCTTGAAATGGAGATTTGATTATTAAAAAAGCCTTGTCTGGTTGTGCTCTTCTTCTGGCTCCGGCACAGCCGCGCTTTCCGGCTCTTCTTCGGCTTGTTCCCGGCTGGCGGGCTGGCTTGCGGCAAAGCCTTTTCTTTTCTGCAGGCTTTCCTTTTGCCTTGCTTCCTGCGCTTCCCCGAATATCTTTTCCGCCTTTTTTGAGCCGGTTTTGGCGCCCAAAAGGAATGCAATCTCTTCGGGAGCCAGGTCAAGGGCTGCTGACATGGCAACGGCATTTTCCTTTTTTTGGAAGGCAAAGTGCAGGAAAGGCAAATCCTGCGCAATGACTGCCCTGCTGCTTGAATGCATCCTGCCCCCGATTTTCAGGCCAAGCTCTTTTTTCAGGTTGCGCAGAGACTTGCTTGCCCCGAGCTTTCTCAAAAGCGAAGGGAACTGGTACTGAATCCAGCCGCCATAATCATGCTCACTGCTTAATGAAACGCCGCAGGTCATAAGCTCAGAGGAATAGCGCAAAAAGCCAAAGTGCTGGCGCCTCATTATCCTGCCGTTGAAAATATCGGCCTTGCTGAGCCTTTCAAAAGCCAGGGCATTGTCATCGCCTTTGGTAAAATGCCTCGGAATATTTTCCTCAATCCAGTTGAAAAGCATTTCAGAGTCAATGTCGGATTTAAACCTTGCATTCCTTATCTGCTCAACAGTAGAGCCCTTCAAAATTTCACCCATTGTCCTGAAAATGTCCTGCTGCCTTTCCCTGTAGCCAAGCGAATTCACGGCATCCAAATCTATTTTTCCGGAAACAGCAAGCGCCTGCGTGTCAAGCAGGGCGGAACGGAAATCGCCGGCACAGTTCTGCGCCAAAAGCAGCACAGCTTCCTGGTCAAAGGGAATTTTTTCCAGCTCAAGCAATTCCCTGAGCCTTTTTGCAATGCCCAAATAATTTATTTTCCTGAATTGCACCAACTCGCAGCTGCTCCTGAAGGAAAGCATTTTCTGGTTGCCGTACACGTCATTTGCGGTGAGAATCACAGGGTTCTTGCTTTGCTTTATCACGCTGTTAATTGCCGCTACGCCGCCCCTGTCGGCATTGCCCTGCAGGCCGTCAACCTCATCCAAAAGAATCAGCCTTTTCTTTCCGGAAAAGCTGCTGCCCTGCGAGGCTGCGCCCGCAACCCTTTCAATTATGTCCTTTGTCCTGTCATCGGATGCATTCATTTCAAAAAGCTGCCACCCGAAGTACTGCGCAATAAGCAATGCAAGGCAGGTTTTCCCTGTGCCTGTTGCCCCGAAGAAAAGCAATGGCTTTTGCTGCTTTCCTTCCTCCCATTTTTCGCCCCAGCCCCGCACCATTTCCACAATCGCGGAATTGCCGATGAATTCGCCGAGGTCCTTTGGAAAAAACTTGTCAGTCCAGATTTGGCTCATTTTTTTCGTCTCCTTTCCAGCCGGGTCTTGCAGCCCATGTCCTACGCAACCGTTTCCAAGCCCTTTTTCACTGTTTTCAAGAAAATTTTTATCCATGCACGCCCCTGAAAAGAACAGTGCGGCACTGCCTTTTTATTACAATTTGAACCCGCAGAAAAAGGAAAAAATGGAATTTTGAGGGGGCCTTTTTGGATGCGCCGGCGCCTGCTTTTTTTGCACTGCTTAGAATAAAAATACATTGAGGCAAAGCTGGATTATGCAGATTGGGGTTGTCGGCAAGCCGAGTTCGGGAAAAAGCACTTTTTTTGCGGCAGCAACGCTGATTGATGTCGCCATAGCAAATTACCCTTTTACCACTATTGAGCCGAACAAGGGCATTGGCTTTGTCAGGGTTGAATGCATTGAAAAGGAATTCGGGGTGAAATGCAATCCAAGGCAGGGTTATTGCAGGAACGGCATAAGGTTTGTGCCTGTTGAATTGATTGATGTTGCCGGCTTGGTGCCTGATGCCCATCTTGGAAAAGGCAGGGGCAATGCTTTTTTGAACGACCTGAGCCAGGCTGATGTTTTGATTCACGTTGTTGACGCTTCGGGCAGCACAAACGAAAAGGGCGAGCCTGTTCCGGCAGGCTCTCATGACCCCTGCAAGGACATTGAATTTTTGGAGAAAGAGATTGATTTGTGGTTTTTGGGGATAATTGAAAGGAACTGGGCAAAGATTTCCAAGGCGCCTGCTGACAGCAAGGCAAAGCTTGTTGCCGCAATGTCACAGGCTTTGAGCGGCATTGGCGCAAACGAAAAAAATCTTGAGGAAAGCCTGCTTAAGGCAGGGCTTGGCGAAAAAAAGCTTTCTTCCTGGTCAGATGCGGAAAAACTGCTTTTTGCCGAAACACTGAGGAAGATTTCAAAGCCGATAGTGGTTGCGGCAAACAAGATGGACATTCCTGCGGCGGAACAGAACCTTAAGAGAATGCAGGAAATGTTTCCGGACAAGCCAATCATTCCCTGCTCGGGGTTTGCGGAGCTTGCCCTGAAAAAGGCGGCAAAAGAACTGTTCATTGAATACGAGCCTGGCTCGGATGATTTCACTGCATTGAAAGAACTGAATGAAAAGCAGGCAAGGCTGCTTGAAAACATAAGGGAAAAGGTTTTGAAGCACTTTGGAAGCACAGGAATACAGCAGGTGCTTGACAAAACGGTTTTTGAATTGCTCCATTACATTGCGGTTTTTCCAGCAGGCGTAAAAAAGCTTGCCGATTCCGAGGGAAGGATTTTGCCTGACTGCCTTCTCATGCCACCAAAATCAACAGCGCTTGATTTTGCTTTCAAGCTGCACACTGACATGGGCAAGGGCTTCATAAGGGCAATTGACGTCAAAAAAAACCTGATGGTTGGAAAAGAGCACGAGCTCAAAAACAGGGACGCGGTTGAAATAGTGTTCAAAAAGCCGTGAAAATAAAGCGCATTTTTGGCTCTAAAACAGTTCAGGAAAAATAATCAGCGCAGTTCCGTTTTTTCGGTTCTTTCCGTTGTGGTAACGGTTTCTGTCACGCTTGGAATGGCCTCTTCCTTTGTTTCCGAGGCAAGCTGTTTCTCGTCAATCACGGCTTTTCTCCTGGCTTCTTCAATGCATTCCTTTGGATTGCCAAGCTTTGAAAGCACGTAATAGTAAGCGTTCATTGTCTCGTCGAGGGAAAGGCTTCTCTTGAAGCCAAGCCTTGCGACTTCCTTGAAATAAACCCCGACAATCCTTGCCGCAATCTCCTCATTGCCCAGACCAGCCATAACAATTACCCCTTCCGCCTGCCAATCATTTCCTTGACGGCATTCATTTCAACGCCTTTCCTCTGGACGCGCATAAGGCAATAAAAATAAGCATTGACAACCTCGTCCAGGGCAAGTTTCCTCTTGAGGCCATACCTTGCAACCTCGCCAAAGTAAACGTCAATCATCTTAAGCGCAAGCTCCTCATCGCAAGGCAATGCGGAAGAAACGCTTTTTGTTGAGACGGTTTCCTCAACGCGCTCAATCTTTCCGCTCTGAACCCGCTCCATGACCGATTCAACAATTCTTGCAACCTTTTCCTCGGGAAAAACCTCTTTTGAAACCACAACAGGCCTTCTGGTGACAACGCGCCTCTTGCGCCTGACAACCCTTCTCTTCACAGGCCTCTTCCTCTTCACAGGCTTCTTTCTCTTAACCGGCCTTTTTCTCTTCACAGGCATCCTGTGCGCAACCCTCTTCTTGACAGGCTTTTTCTTCTTAGGGCGCCTTTTTTTCTTCGGCGGATTCTTCAAAATATTCCATGCCCTGATTGCCTGCTTCATGGTCTTGCCCTGCTTCAGCTGCATTGAAACAAAAACATTGTAAGAGCTCCTCTTCCTGTTCTTCTTCGCAGACTCTTTCTTGCGCCTCATCCAAAGCGCGGCAGCCTGCCTGAAAGTCCTGCCAGCCCTTATTTGCACGCGCATAAAACGCTGGTACTCGCTCAGGCCAGCCCTTTTTTTCCTCTTCTTAAGCAGTTCAATTTCTCGCCTCAAAAGATCAAGCTCCTTGTCATGGCCCTTGGACCTGGTTGAAAGAGTCCTGGCATTAGTGGAAACCTTTCTGGTCAATGCGATTTCCTTCCTCAAGCCCTTTTTCAAAGACCTGATGTCCTTCCTGACAACCCTGGAACCAGCCTTCTTTGCGGCAGGCCTTTTTGAAACAGGTTTCTTCCTAGCCTTCCTAACAGCCATCACAATTCACTTTTGTTAATTAATGCGTTATATATACTGCCCACAACTTGTTTTTAATGGTTTCGCAGGGCAGGGCTACTGCTTTTCTTCCAGCCTAGTTTTCGGGAATGCCAAAGAAATCATCCTTGTCCTGCCCCTTGGCTCTTTCATTGCGATTTCGGCATTCACCAGGTTTTTCTTTTCAAGCCCTGAAATCAGGGTTCTGAACCTTCTCTGGGTCAGGGGCTCCTTTGAGGCTTTCTCGTATTTGCCAAAAAGGTCGCCTGAGGCAATCGGGCTGTTTGCAGGCACAAGGGAAAGGATGAGCTTTTCATCAGGAGTCAAAAAATCAGCTGCTTTCTGCAAGGCCCTTGAATCAACCTCGGAAAAGATTTTGCGCAAATGCTGCACCGAAACTTTTTCCGCATTCTCCTTTTCCGCTTCCCTGCCTGCGCGCAGAAGGCACTCTATTGCAATTCTTGCATCGCCCCCAAGCTTTGCCGCGTGCGCAGCAGCAACATTCACGGTTTCGGCATCAAGGGCGTTTGACTGGAAAGCGTATTGCACGCGCTGGTTAAGTATTTCCTTGAGCTGCTGCGGCGAGTAGGGCTCAAAGCTTATTGTCTGCTCTGAGAGGCTGCTTTTGACCCTTTCGTCAAGCATTGACACAAAATCAGGAACATTGCTTATGAAAATAAGGCCAAACCTGCCCTTGCCATATTCGACAACGCGCAAAAGGTCATAGAACAGCTTGCTTGCCTCCTTGTCGTGCAATAATTGGTCGGCCTCGTCAAGGACAACAACTGGAATGAAGGAAGCGTGCTTCATTGCCTCAAGCATTTTGGAAAAAGCCTCGTCCGTTGCAATCCCCCTCCTTGGGGTTGCGTCGCCCAAAAAGTTTGCAATCTGCGTGAGGATTGAATGCCTTGTGCTCAATTGGAAGCAGTTCACGTAAAGGCCTTTTGCCCTGTCGCTGTACTGCTGCAATTCGTTCAAAACAAACTTTACGGTTGCTGTTTTTCCCGTGCCTGATTTGCCGCACACAAAAACATTCTGGGGCTTTTTTCCCTGAAGCACTGGCTGGAGCGAAAAAACAAGCGCGTCAATCTCGGCGTCCCTAAAGGGCATCCTTTCAGGCACAAATTCGGGGTAAAGGAACCTTTCGTCCCTGAAAAGCTCGTTGGCCTTTGCCCTTTTTGCAAAAACGTTTCCCGGCATGAAAAAGTCAGTATAATGAAGGGCGGCAAATTAATTAAATTAGTATTGACATAAGAATTGGTGGCATGACAGCCCAAAAAATGCTTTTTGGAACGGCGGGCATTCCCATATCCGCAAAAAAAAGGGACAGCGTTTCAGGCATTGAACGCGTCAGGGAACTTGGCCTTGACGCAATGGAGCTTGAGTTTGTGAGGGGCGTGAACATGGGCGAAGAAGCGGCAAAAGAGGTAAAAAAGGCGGCCCTGGAAAACAATGTGAGCCTGAGCGTGCACGCGCCTTATTACATAAACCTGAATTCAGGGGAAAAGGAAAAGCTTGAGGCAAGCAAAAAAAGGATAATGGATTCCGCACGCATCGGGGAGCTGTGCGGCGCGGAGATTGTGACGTTTCACCCGGCGTATTTCCAGAAGCAGCCTGAAAAAGAGGTGCTTGAAAAGGTTTCCGGAATAATTGCCGGGCTTGCTGAAGAAATTGAAAAAAACGACTGGGGCATTATGCTTGCGCCTGAAACAACGGGAAAAGGAAGCCAGCTTGGCTCGCTCAGGGAAACCATTGAATTATGCAAAAGAGCAAAAGGCGTCCTGCCAATGGTGGACTTCGCGCATTTGCATGCCCGTGATAATGGAAGGTTCAAAAGCAAACGGGATTTCAAGGAGGCAATTGAAGAGATTCCGGCAAAATGCCTTGGTTTCCTGTACATGCACGCTTCAGGCATAAATTATTCGGCAAAGGGGGAAAGGAACCATATGGAAATGAATGACAATGGGAACACATTCAACTACAAATGGTTTCTGGAGGCATTGCACGAGGAAAAAGTTTCGGGCAGGATAATCTGCGAAAGCCCGAACATTGAAGAAGACGCAATGCTCATGCAAAAATACTGGAAGGGGCTCGTTAAGCCATGAAAAGGATTTTAATGAGAGGCAGGGATTGGCTGCTCAAAAAAAGCACAAAAGTTGTGTCCGGAAGAAGAGTCAGGAGCACGAAACCGTATTTTGAAACCACTATGAGGGCTGTTGCCGAGGTTGTTGGCCCAATAAGAAAAAAACATCCTTTCTTCAAGGGTGTGTGGATTTTTGGAAGCGTCCCTGATAAAGTGCACAATGACCCGGATGTAATAATTGTGATGGATGAAGCAGGATACAATTTTCACGGAAACATAAGAACCCATATAGCAGAGCAATTAAAACAAAAGCTTGGACTGAAAAAAGTTGATTGGATGACAATCAACACGCAGTGCCTTGAAAAAGACCTGACACATATAAGAAGAATGATGGAATTATGGAGGCCAGACATTGAGTGCTTTTACGGAGACCCTGAAACAAAGCAAAGATTAGGAACTGCCCTGAAAAGTAAAGTGAAGGGTTATTATGCGCAATATGACAGAAGGGTTCTGAAGGATATGAAAAGAAGCCGAAAGAAGGAAAAAGGGCTTTAACTTCTTGAGCCCACAAAAAGGCTTACCCCTATCCCTGCCACCAGTGCAACAAGCGCGCTTGTCTGGAAGTACTGCGGGGAAAGAAGGGTTTCCAGCGGAATGGAAAGCCAGACATTGCTTAAGGCTATTGAGAGCGCGCCGCCTGCGGCAAGCGCCACAAGAAAGTGCTTTATGCCCTTGAGGGAACTGTGATAGGTGCTTTTGATGAACACAAGCGCCGCAACCAAAAACAATGCGAAGAAAATCAGGCCGATGTCAATGCTTGGCATTGAAATTGCTATGCCGCTTATTACGCCGAATTCCACAACAATCACGTAGCTCAGCACTGCAAGAAGGCCCCTGTCGTGGAATAAGGCGAAGAAGCCTGCCGGCGCCTGCCTGGAAACAGGCGCAGCCTGCCGTGCCTGCGCTGCGGTTATTTCGGGCATTGCCTCGTTTTGAACATTGCCTGCAAGCTCTCTTTCAAACTGCTCGGAAACGAGCTTTTTCATTTCCGACTTGAGTTCCGATATTTTTTGCTCTTTGGGCTTCTGCCACTCCCTTTTCAGGGAGATGAAAGAAATCGCAAACGCCACTATTGCAAAAGCTGTTCCGATTGCGCCCGCAGCAACAAGGGCAGTGCTTGGCTCAGCCGCAAAAATCCTGCTCTGGAAGGAAAAAAGGAACAGGCCGGTTGAAGCAGCCACAATAATGAAGAGCAATAAGCGCTTCACAAGGTTTATCAGCCAGGCAGCAAGCTCGACAAGCAGCACTACTGCCACAAAAACCACTATGGCGGCAATGCCAAGCATGACAATGGTTGACACGTCGCCGGCAAGGGCCTTTTCAAGAAGGTTATTTGCGGCAGGCATAGTCTGCCCGTACAAAAAGTTGTTCAGGTCGGGGAACATAATCTAATCAACGATTTTTAGGTATATAAAGAGGTGGGTCGCCTTTTCAGGTTTCGGGCAAACCTAAGCAAAATGAAATACTTTTAAAGAAATTGATGGCATATCTGTCTGGCAATTGCAATGGATGGCGAAATAAAGCTTTCGGGAACGGAATTCAAGGCCCTTGCCTCCGAGACAAGGACAGGCATAATAAAGCTGCTAAAGGACAGGAACCACACGCTTACGGAAATAAGCAAGAAGCTGCAGCTTGCCGCCCCGACCATAAAACAGCATTTGGGCATTCTGGAAAAGGCAGAGCTCATACAGGAACTTGACGAGGGCAGGAAATGGAAATACTACTGCCTTACGAAAAAGGGCAGGAACATTTTTTCGCACGACACCCCGATAAACGTTTTAATAGTGCTTGGTGTTACAGCTGTTGCACTTGTCGGCCTGCTTTACTCTTTTATCTCAATGCTCGGGGCAAATGCGATGAACCTTGCGGCAAGGAATGCTGGAGGAGAAGCGTTTATTGCAAAAAGCAATGAAGACATGCTTGCCTGGGTGCAAGCCTCGGCAGCACAGCAGACGCCCCTGGCGTTGGCAGAAACTGCTTCTGCCGGCGTTCCGGCGATTTCGCCGGAAATGGTTGCGTTGCTCATGGCAATTGTTGCAGTTTCGCTGGTTGCCGGATTCCTGATTGCAAAGGCAAGAAAATAAACCTTTGGCCTTTGCCTTGGTTGCATGAATCACGGTTGCACACAAGCCGCAGAGGCATAGTTCGTTGAACAACGCAACCCGGCCCTTGTTTTAAAGCCGTTCCATATTCCACCATTTTTTGCAACATGAACAACAAGGGCCTTTTCTGCTTCCTGCTCCTGCTTGCATTTGCCTCAATCCAAACAGGGCTGCTTGGCAGGGCAACCGAAATGGAAACAGGCATGGCAGGGGCGCTTGCCTTTGAGGCCGAACAGCTTTCAACCGCAAGGGCAATAATGGAAAACGGCATTGACCTGGGGGCAAAAGAAGGGCTGAGGCAGGGCATTGCACTCAATCTCGAGCCTGAAGAGATTAAAGCGCTTGTGAACGCAAGGCTTGTGCTGCTTTTTGAAAAAATGGAAACACAGGGGTTTCCCGGCATCAAAACGGAATTTGAAGAGAAAGGCAAAAACATTTCTTTTTTGAACGAAAACAGCGCGGTTTCCGTGGCAAGGATTGCAGGCAGGGAAGTTGAGGCGGAATACTGCTTCACGGGCGGCCTTATGAAAGACAAAACCGTCAGGGCAAAAATCTCTGGCACAAAGGCGGCGATAACAATGGAATTGCCTGTTGGCTACACCGTGAAAGAAACGGCGATTGGATGAAGAGAAATTGCCGCATGGGAAAAAACATTCCGGCGAAAGGCCAGCTGCAGCTGGAGGCAATAATCTGCCTTGCGGCATTCCTTGCAATACTCGGCCTTTTTTTGGCTGCGCTCAATGAAGCCGGAACGCAGGCCAATGAGGCGCTGAATGCGCTTGAGGCAAAGGCGCAGGCTGAACTGTGCTGCCTTGCAGCCGACATAAGCTATGCAAGCGGAGTATCCGAAATTTCCGAAGAAGTGCAATGCACTGCGCAGGGCAGCAAGGTGGAAAGCGAAACAGGCGGCAAGAAAAAAAGCTGCGAAAGCATTGCACCCGAAATAAGGCTTGTGCAGGAAGGCGAAAAAAGCGTTCTGGAGGTTGCGCTCAATGAGCACTACAGGTAAAGGGGGATTCGCATTCTCATTGGACCTTGCAGTTTCGGTTATTGCAATGGTTCTCATGCTCTCGCTCATGCTTGCAAGCTTTGAGGCTGCAAAAGAAGAGGAGACTGCCCAGGTGAAAAAAGCGGAACTGCAGGGCAAGGCAATTTTCCTCCTGGATGCGATGGCAAAAAACAGGAACGAGGAACAGCCATTGCTCGGTTCGGCCTTGTATGACGGGGAAAGGCACAGGGTTCTTGCAAACGAAATTGACGCCGGGCTTTTGGAAAAAGCCCAGCAGCTTGGCTCGGAAAGGTTTTTTGTGAAAAGCGTTTCGCTGAAAGGAATGGAGGAAAAGGAAATCCTGTTTGAGGGCGAAGGGAAAGAATGCATTTCGCTTGACAGAGTTGTCCTTGCAGGCGGAAAAAAGGCAATGCTAGGGGTGATTCTTTGTGAAAAATGACGGCTACTGGCTGAGCATTGAGGCAATTGTTTCAATGGCGCTGCTGGCAACACTGTTATCGATGCCGCTGCAGGAAAACATTCAAAGCTTTTCGGATTTGCACCTGTTGAAAAAAGAAAACGACCTGCTTTTAATCTGGGCAAAAGGCTTTGAAAGAACAGGCATTGAACAGATGGCAATTGACTTTGAAGAGGCTTTTCCAGGAAAAAAGGGTGTTGTTTCAATTGACGGAAAAGAGCTTGCTGTCGGCAAAAAAGGCGTGGAGGCGATAGCATCAAAAGCCGTGTTCTTTGACAGGCAAATGCAAAGGCACGAACTCTCATTGGTTGTATTCAAGGAAGATTTTTCCTGAGGCCTTGCGCAAGGCAAAGGTTGCCTTGCCATCAAGAAGGACAATGCCTGTTGGCATGAGCTCGTTTGGAAACCCGACGGCAAAGCGCTTTTCCCTTCCGTCCGGGCCTAGGACATTCAGGGCAAGGGTTTTTCCCGAGGGAGAAATGCGCCATTGTTCCAATGGCTGGGCCTCAATCAATGCCAAGGAGCCGTCTGCCTGAAAGGACATTTCTTCAACATGGGACTGAAGCTGCTGCGTGAAACGCTTTGCATTCACGCAGTCAAGGCCAAAGAGCCCTGCCTTGTAGGTCTGGTCAACAAGCGGCAGGAGAGCGGCAAAAACCGCGAGCAAGGCAAGCAGCAAGAGCAGGTACTCAAGGCTGAGCTGGCCATGGCAGCGCATAGCATTCGCCTAAATGCCCTCTATTTCCTCGAAAATCTTCTTGCTTTTTTCCTCAATTACCTTTGTGCCCTCTTCGCTTGTCTGCTGCAACTGTGAAACAAGCAGTAGCACAAGGGCGACAACAGCGGCAAGAATGATTATCAATTCCACGGAAATCTGCGCCCTGCATTGCAAAAGCAATGCCCTTTTTCCCAAGGCTTTTTTTCCAAAGGAAAAAAAGGCTTTGGAACCCAAAAACTTTTTGTCCATAAAAAAATGCCCCTTGGGCAAAGAATAAAAAGGCTGAAGCAAAGTTCGGCAAAAAACGAATTCCTTTGGGAATGCTTTAAATTCCTTTTCAGGCTTATTCCTTTGATGAAAAGCGCTGAAATAAGGGACCTGCTGATTTCCTGGCTCACAATAGCCCTGGCTTTCTCAATACTGATGAGCCGTGACTTTCTTGACCTTGCGGAATTCGCAGTAGTTTTCCCAATAGCCCTTGTTACTGTTGGAACAGGCTTTGTGTTCCACGAAATGGCACACAGGACAGTGGCAAGGCGCTTCGGAAAGCACGCGGAATACAGGGCATGGCGAATCGGCCTTATTTTTGCCATACTATCCTCTTTTGTCGGATTCATTTTCGCGGCCCCCGGCGCCGTGTACATCTATGGAAACGTGAGCAGGAAACAAAACGGGCTCATATCAGTTGCAGGGCCTGCAACAAACATAGGGGTGGCATTGTTTTTTGCAGGGCTCATGGCTGCAAACATGGGTGAAATTACGAACGCCATGGGTGCAATAGGCATGCAGATAAACATGTTTCTCGCGCTGTTCAACCTGATTCCATTCGGGCCATTGGACGGCGGAAAAGTGTTCATGTGGAGCAAAACAGTGTGGATTGCGGCATTTGGAGCGGCATTTGCAGGCACGTTCCTGCTGCCAATGCTCTTTTAAAAAAAGTCATCCGACATAGGTCGGCTTGAATTCGGCAATGTGCTTTTCGAATTCAGTGTAGGAATCCTCTACCTTTTGCGTGATGCTTGCGCTTGCCGAAGAAAGGGCTTTTTCAAAGTCCTTCATTGTAATGGGAACAGGCTTCATCGCGCTTTTCCTCAGCGCAACCAGTGCAGCCGTCCTTATAAGACCCTCTATGTCAGCGCCGTTGAAGCCCCCTGTTTTCTCCACAAGGGCCTCAAGCGAAACATCCTTGTCAAGCATGACATTTTTCGTGTGAACCTTGAATATTTCAAGCCTGCCCTCCTTGGACGGTGCCTCAATCCTGACAAGCTTGTCAATCCTGCCAGGCCTCATAAGGCCGGGATCAATAAGGTCAGGCCTGTTCGTGGCCGCCATGAATATCACGCCCCTGTTCTGCTCAATGCCATCAAGCTCTGTAAGCAGCTGGTTGACAACGGTTTCGCTGACATGCGAGCCGAAATTAAGGCCCCTCTTCGGCGCCAAAGCATCAATTTCGTCGAAGAAAACAATGCAGGGGGCAACCTGCCTTGCCTTCTTGAAAATATTCCGGACGCCCTTTTCAGATTCGCCAACCCACATGCTCAAAAGCTCAGGCCCCTTGATGGAAATAAAGTTTGCCTCGCTTTCCGAGGCAACCGCCTTTGCAAGCAGCGTCTTGCCGCAACCAGGCGGCCCGAAAAGAAGAATGCCTGCCGGCGGCTTTATGCCCATTTGCTTGAAGCTTTCAGGGTGCTTCAGCGGCCATTCAACGGCTTCCTTCAGGTCGCGCTTTGCGTTCTCCAAATCGCCTACATCAGACCACTTCACGTTCGGAATTTCGATTGTAACCTCGCGCAAAGCGCTTGGCTGCACGTCCTTCAAGCCGTTCTGGAAGTCCTTTTTGTTTACCTCCAATGATTCGAGAATCTCCTGCGGGATTGTTTCGGCCTCAAGGTCAAACTTGGGCAAATAGCGCCTCAGCGCCTTCATCGCCGCCTCCTTTCCAAGCGCGGCAAGGTCGGCGCCGACAAAGCCGTGCGTTATTGAAGCGAAATAATCCAGTTCAACATCTTTTGCAAGAGGCATTCCCCTTGTGTGAATCAAAAGAATGTCCTTCCTTGCATTCTTGTCAGGCACAGGGAACTCAATTTCCCTGTCAAACCTGCCAGGCCTTCGCAATGCCTCGTCAAGGCTGTTCACCCTGTTGGTTGCGGCAATGACTATGACATTGCCCCTTGCCTCAAGGCCGTCCATCAGCGCAAGGATTTGCGCAACAACGCGCCTTTCAACCTCGCCCATAACAGTTTCGCGCTTTGGCGCAATGGCATCAATCTCGTCAATGAAAATAATGCTCGGCGCGTTCTCCTCGGCTTCCTTGAAAATCTGCCTGATCCTTTCCTCCGCCTCGCCCACAAATTTGCTCATAATTTCGGGGGCATTCACAGACTTAAAATGCGCATTGGTCTCGTGCGCAACCGCCTTTGCAAGCAATGTTTTTCCTGTTCCCGGCGGACCGTACAAAAGAACGCCTTTCGGCGGCACAATGCCAAGCTTCCTGAAAATCTCAGGGTGCCTCATTGGCAGCTCAATCATTTCCCTGACCTTTCTTATCGGTTCATCAAGACCGCCTATGTCGTCATAGGAAACGCTTGGAACAGTTTCAATCTCGCCTTTTACAGGCGCTTCCTTCAGGACAATCTGCGTGAAATCTGTTACCTTGACCGCGCCCCTTGGCGTGGTGTCTATAACCTTGTAAACAAAGCCCGTGCCGAAAACGCTTATCCACACGTTGTCGCCGAACGTAAGCGGCCTGCCGAGAAAAGTCTTTTTGAGAATGCGGTCATAGCCCGAGGCAATAATCCTTATTTCCTGCGTGGGCGCAAGCACCACCTTTTTTGCCTCCTTTGGAACGCATTTTATCACGGTTACCTTTTCGCCGATGCCAACGCCTGCATTGTGCCTGATCAGGTTGTCCATCCTTACCAAGAGCTTGCCCTCATCTTCGGCCCTCGCAGGCCACACTATTGCCGCGGTCTTTTTCTTCGGGCCGGCAATTTCCACAATGTCCCCGCTTGTGATTTCAAGCTGCCGCTTGGTTTCCCTGTCCAAAGTGACAATGTTCCTGCCCACATGCGTAGGTTCAGGGTCAGCAACCTTCAAATCAATGCTTTTTTCAGGCAAAACTCCCACCACAAAAAAATCTAATAATAAGATAATTTCCCAGAAAAGATATTAAAACAATTGCTAAAAGAAAGGGAAGAAGGGTTTAATTAACAATGGAACAAATATGGCATAATATGGCGATTACCCCCGAAGCAGGGATGGCAATGAGGGCAAAAGCGCTTGACAGAAGAGAAAAGAAGCTTGACAAAAGAATCCATCCCGACAAAGAACTGCTTGCAAAATATATGAACAAACCGCCAACGCTTGAAACACTTTTTGGACTGATTAGGGGAGGGCGACTGAACCCAGAAAGCGCCAAAGCTTGCCGCATTTATTTAATTAGGCACTTAGTGGACACAGCTACTGAGAAAAAACTTGCAATAAAAGCCAGTATGGCAGACAGAGAGGGCACAACCCTGTCATTTGCAAGGGCATTGTTTGAATCCAGGGCAAGAAAGCAAGGCAGGGCAAAGGCAAAAGAACAGCTTCTGGAAGAGATAAAGCAGGTTATTAGAAAGATAAAAAGCCAAAGCAGGGTATTGCTGAATGTTGCAGAAAGGGAGGCAATGGCCCAAGAGCCGATAAAAGCAAGCATAGTCAGGCACAGCGGCCAAGGAGTGATAAATCTTGCAATTTTGCAACCATTGAACACGCTTCTTGAGGAAATTGAAAAGCTCTGAAAATTATTTTTATTTTTCCCTAATTTCAAGCGCCTCACCCGGAAGCAATGCAAGCACGTCATCAAGGGAAATGTTGTTTTTGCCTGCCTTTTCGCCGAATTTTGCCAAAATTGCCTTTGCTGCATCGCTTTTTTTCAGCTTGCCGAACAATATTTCAAAGCGAACAGGGCAATGCCTTTCCACTGCCTTTGGAGGGCCGCCCATTGGGACAAAAGAGCCTTGTTCCTCAAGCAAGCCTATTGAAAAGCGCAGCGGCGTTTTCCTGAACCACTGCCTTTCCCCATAAATCATGAAGCCGCCTGTTGAAAGCGCTTCCCCTGTCGGCGCGCTCTTTGAAACCTGTTCTTTTGCCACGGCGTAAACGTCAACGCTTGAAAGCCTTTGCTGCCAGGCCTTGCTTTTTGCCGCGGCAAATTGCGCGGCCTCCTCAAGCGATTCCAATGGAATTGCTTTGCCTTCTGCCTTGACAATGCAGGCACTGCCTCCCTGAATTTCGGCGTGCAAAAAAAGGTCACCTTCCTCCATGTGCTTTTTCACAACTGTTTCGTTGCTTTTCGCGTCCCTGCCCCCGATTACAAGGAAGCCCTGGCTTGTCTTGAACCAGTTGAAGGCCTCAAACCACTGCCTTTTTCTCTTCACTGCAAGCTTTTCCTCCGGCGCCTTTTCTTTCAGCGAAGAGGCTTTTTTTTCAAGGTCAAGCATCGCCTTTCTCAGCCCTGAAAGCTTTTTCTTCGCAAGCTTGCTTTTCTCAAAGTAAGAGGAGGCATTTTCCTCAAGGCTTTTCTCAAAGTCAATTTCAACATCCATTAAAAAACATTCTCCGCTTTCCTCAATCGCCTTTTGGATTGCCTTCCTTCACAAGCTCGATGATGCATTCCGTCCTGCTTTTGTTCTTGAAAATCGGCTCCACAGAAAAAAAGCTCTGCATGTT
Source organism: archaeon (assembly GCA_041645325.1). Taxonomy (GTDB): domain Archaea; phylum Iainarchaeota; class Iainarchaeia; order Iainarchaeales; genus JAFCCL01. The sequence continues at coordinate 11,111 of JBAZQI010000013.1, read as the reverse complement.
CTTTATAAGGTCATGGTAGCCCGGAATTTTCATGTAGCGTAGCTGCAGGTCGCGGTGGTATGATTCAACATCGCGGTAAATGTGCCTGCATATTATGTTCCAGTTGCCGGAACCTATGATTGAACTCACCCAATAGATGTGCGGGTCATTTTCCAGCGCCTCAAGGAATTTCTCAAAGGCTTTCTGGTGGCTGAGGTCAACCTGCAAAAGGGTCAGGACCTCAAGGTTATAGCAAAGCTTCTTGAAGTCAACCTTTGGGCCAAAGCCCTGCAGGATGCCCTGCTTTTCAAGGAAAAGAAGGCTGCTCTTGATTGTTGCCTTGTGGTAGCCTGTGTGCCTCTGAACCTGCCTTATGTTTGACTGCACGCTTTTTTTCTTCAAAAGCGCGCCAAGCACGTTTATCCTGATGGCATCTGTGGCCTTAATCTGGCTTGGCAATGCAAAACACCCAAAATGTATATATTGGAACACTGTTAAAAGGTTAACTGTTTAAATTGTGGCACTCAAAGCCTGGGAGTTGATATATAGAAAGAAGGCGTATATTCTAATGCCAAAAAAAGGAGGGATCTTATAAGAAGCGGCAAAAAAAAAGCTGATTCATAAGAAAACGTTGGGGGTAGGAAAAAAGGCTCACCAGGCTCAAACTGGCTCTCAAAAGCTTTTCTTGCCCCCAACAACCTAATTCTTTCAGCAAAAAAAGGGGATAATGGCGGCAGTATTAATAACCAGAAATTCTGTTAATTGTTTATGCCAAGAGAACGAAAACAACGCTTCAGGGTTATTAAAGATGCAGTTGGCCATGCAGCAGGTTATTATAGGCGAAAAAACAGCCTCGTACGGCAGGCGCTCTCAATTGAGCAAGGGATAGCGAAAACAACTGGAAAGCTGCCGAAACCAAGTGAAGCAACCCAGTTGCTGGAAGAAGCAAGAAAGCAAGGAAATTTTGATATGCAAAAGGTAAGCCGATTGAAGCTGCGGCTTTCTACTGCAAGGAAAAAAATGATTGCGCAAAAAGAGGCCTTATCAAGATTGCTTAAGCAGGCTGAACACGATAAAGTTGAATTGCCAGCGCAAAAAAGGTCAGAAGAAGAGCTCGAACAGCGCATTGAACAGTTGAATTTGATGATTGCGCAATTGGACGGAATCATTAATCCTGCTACAACAGGGCAACCAAACGAAACCATTAAGCCGCTTTTTACAATCAAGCTTAACAAACGGAACCATTAAGCCTATTTTTACAATCAAGCTTTTAATTGCCCTTATTTTTTCTTTTGGCTGCTTTGCCCAGGAAAGTTTGTTAATGGCCGCTTTTTGGCTTTGGGCGCCTTTTTTTCTTTTTTGGCAGCCGTTTCCTTTTTTTCATTTTTTGGAACGGTTTCTTTTGCTTCCTTTTTGGCATCGGCTTCATTTTGCCCGCTTTTGCCAATGACTTCATTTTTTTCTTTTATGGCAGTCATTTCTTTTTTGGCAATGGCCTCCTTTTTTGCCTGCGCCCTTTCCTCTTTTTTCCTGGCCCAATCCGCCTTGCTTTTGCAGTTCGGATTAATGCACATCTTGTATCTAAATCTGTTTGCCGCAACATGAATCAGGGGCGTGCCGCAGTGCTCGCACTTTCCTGGCAAAACAGAGATGGTCCCGTTCTGCGGCAATGGCCAGGTGACAGTGCATTTTGGGTAATTGCTGCAACCCAAAAACCTTTTTCCGGTTTTCCCGTGCCTCACAAGCAACTCGCCATTGCAGCCCTCGCCTGTGCACGGCCCGATTATTGAATCGGCCCTGGCTGCGTGCCTTATCGTGCTCCCAATCTCGTTCTTGTTGAGCAAAAGCTGGGCAAGCGCATTGGAAAGGAACTTGCGGCTGTCATTCACAACAGCTGCCTTGGTTTTTTCCCCCGAGGCCACAAGGTCCATTTCCTTTTCAAGGTTTGCGGTCATCTCCGGCTTGACAACAGAACTGCCGTGCTTTTCAAGGCTGTCGATTACGGCAAAGGCCATCTTTGTGGGGACAATTGCCTTCTGGCCCTCAATGTACTTCCTGCTGTAAAGCTTCTGGATTGTCTCGGCCCTTGTGCTCTTTGTGCCAAGGTTCAGGTCAGACATTGCCTTGATCAGGGCGCCCTGGCTGTATCTTGGAGGGGGCAATGTTTCCTTGGCAAGGTTTTCAAGCCTGACAAGCTTGGCCTCGTCGCCTTTCTCAAGCTTTGGCAGCACAACCTCTGTTGCCTTGCTGTAAGGATAAAACAATTTCCAGCCCTTTTCAAGATAAATCTGGCCTGTTGCGCCAAACGGCTCGCCGTTCAAATCAATTTCAACAAGCAGGTTTTCGGTAATTGCGTCTGTTGCAAGCGTTGCCATAAAGCGCCTGCACACCAACTCGTAAATTTTCCACATCTGGGGGTCAACCTTTTCCTTTTGCATGGCAGTAACAGGATGGATTGGGGGATGGTCCTTTGCAAGCTTGCCTGCGCTTGGCTCAAGCTTTCCAAGGGCGAGCAGCCTGGAAACAAGCGGCGCAAATTCCCCTATTGTTCCAAGCTCCTTGAGGACAGCCTTCAAATCAAGGGTCGGAGGGTAAACCGAATTGTCTGTCCTTGGATAGGAAATGATTCCTGCCTGGTAAAGCGATTCGGCTATCTGCATTGCCTTTCCGGCAGTGAAACCAATTGCTGTTGCAGTAGTCAAAAAAGAAGTGGTATTGAATGGCTCCGGCCTTGCAAGAACCTTCTTCTTTTTTTCAACGGAAGAAACAACGCCTTTTGGCGGCTTTGCACAGGCCATCACGGCTTCAGCTTTTTTCGGGTCCAAAAACTTGCCTTCCCTGTGCAATGCATTGAACTGCACCTTATCTTTTTCAAAAATCGCCTCAACCTGCCAGTATTTTGTTGCCACAAAAGCCATCCTTGCCGTTTCCCTGTCAACAATCAGGGCAAGGGTCGGCCCCTGCACCCTTCCGGTGGAAATGAAGTCCCTGCCAAGCCTGCCTGAAATAAGCGACAAAAACCTTGTGAGCACAGCGCCCCAGACAAGGTCTATCTCGCGCCTTGAATTCGCGCTCTCCGCAAGATTGTAATCAAGCTCCGCAAGGGCTGAGAATGCGTCCTTTATGTCTTTTTCCGTAATGGCGGAAAAGTTCGCCCTCTTAACCAGGACATTTGGATTGATTTCCTTCAGAATGTTCAATGCCTCAAGGCCAATGGCTTCACCCTCCCTGTCGGCATCAGTTGCGATTATCACTTCCTTTATCTGCGGGGCAATTTTTTTTATGAGGCCAGAAATCGACTTTTCCGTTTCAACGTAATTGACATCGGCGTCAACAAGCCTTTTCAAATCAGTGCCAAGCCAGTTCTTGTAGGAAACCGGAAAATCCACATCAACAATGTGGCCGCTCAGGGGAACGACAACCCATTTTCTGCCGTCTTTTTCAAAATCAAACCTTACGGCATAACCTGATTTTTCGCCGGGAAGCTCCTTTCCCGCAAGAATGGCGGCAATCCTCCTGCCTGCAATCGCCTTTTCAGCAATAATGAGAATCATTGAAACCAAAACCTGCCTGCAAGAATCATTACAACAAAAGCCATAAAAATAAGGGAGAACGCTTTCGGCAATTGCCACAGGCATCAAGATGAAGGGGCAAAGCAGGCGCAACAAGCGCAAATCCTGTCTCCCAGCCATCCAATGTAGCGCCAATATACTATTTCATTCATTAGAAATTTAATCAGGTTGTAACGCTAAGCTATTATGTACATTCCTGATTGCGAAGAGTTTCGCAAAGGATATAAAGAATTTGAAAGGCAAGAGCCACGCGATGCCATGTACAAAGTGGCAACATTCCTCGTAAACTATTTTTGGGACAAACCTTCAAAGAGCACAGATAGATTAGGGATAGCTGATGGACTAGGAGTACTGTTGTTAACTTGGAACAATGCTTTTTATAGGTACGGGCCATTTGATTTTGAGAAACTTGAAAAATGCATAATTGACAATCTTCCCAAAATTGAAGAATTCAGGTCCAGACCTATTTCAACATTATCAAGTTCTGATAATGACAGCATAAAACAGTTATTCATTGAATTTCTTTCTGCTCTGCAAATCGACATCATAAGATTCAGTGACAAAAACACCAAAAAATATGCTCAGAAGCAATTAACTGACCTGCTGCTAAAGCTCGGCGTAAAATACAGAACTAACGGCAATTTGAGGTCGCTCTATGATTCCATAAAAGATGATCAAAAAATTAAAGATGCTTTAGAGTTTATCGATGAGAAGAGGTCTAACTCAAAAAAGAGCTACGTCGTGATAAAAATAAGCAAGCTTACTGATAGACAGCAAAAAATAGTTGAGTCTTCAAAGTTGATTATGAGAAGCCCCGTTGCCGTGGCCAAGGCATTGCATCTTCTAGCCCCTGAATTCTTTCCCCCCTGGGATAATAAAATTGCGCGAAAGGGTTACCAATGCAACTATGCCAAAAATCCAGCCGAGAAATATCTTACATTCTGTCAGAAAATGAAAACAATGGAAAGCAAGATTAAAAACTGTGCAGATAAGCCAAGCAAACTTATCAAATTAATAGACGAATACAATTATTCAAAATACACCCAAGGATGGATTTAGGGGACCCACTTTACAGCAGCTGTTTTTTCATGATTAGCTTCTTCATAAATCAATTGATTCAAACATGCCCAAAGTTATTGTTTTTAAAATTTAAAAAATGGGCGTTGGGGAAAACTTTTATTCAGATGAAGAAATTAAGGAGTGGATAAGGCATGGCAAAGTCAGGGAATTCAAAAGATAGTTTGAGATGCAAGATTGTTTCCGAAGAATTGGAAGAGTTCAACAAGCTAGTCAAAGGGCACCAAAAACTATTGGAAGCAATTGGAAGGCTGTGAATTTTCAAGCAACTGCAAGCCTTAGCAAATTTAAAGCGTTTGTGCCAAATGTAATTTATGAAAAAGAGCTGGTATTACTGGATGTACAAGTCGGCTTTGAAAGATGGTTTTGGCTCGCTTACCCCAGATTTTCCGTCTTATTTTCCAATGGATAAAAAAGAGTTTGACAATTGCGTGATGGGGCAAACTCTTCACAAACTAAGCAAAGAAGAATTGAAGAAATTAAAAACAATGGCTGGTTATAAGGACTAAATCCCGCCTCCCAAATTTGCACTTTGAAGGCTGCCAACAGTTTCGCGCTTAAAGTTTTTTCTGCAGTGCGCCGGCGGGTAGCCCCGGCCCGCATTTGAGTTCGGACAGGACAACAAGGGTTTTCAAGTCTATTATGCCGTCAATCAGGCCAAGCCTTGAGATTGTTTTTTCGGCGGCACCCAAATCGTTCACAACGATTTTTGCGAGCAGGTTGTATTCGCCCAAAACCTGGTACAATTCGGTGATGCAGTCGAATTCGTTGAGCTTTTTGAACAAATCCTTGTTCTTGCCGATTTCGCTTCTTATCTGGATGTAAATAGGGTTTTCAAATCCAAGCACCTTGAGGTTCAGGTTTGCGTTGATGCCGCTGATGACGCCTTTTCGCTTCAGGCTTTCAACGCGCTTTTTGACCGCAACATCCGTGAGGCTTATCTGCTTGGCAATGCTGCTGAAGCTTGCCCTTCCGTCCTTCAAAAGGTTGTTTATTATCACAAGGTCCACTTTGTCAAGGCTCACTGCCATAAAACCAACTCCATTGCATTAATAATTCAAATAAAACTATATTAAAAAGTTTGCTTTTCAAAGGAAATGGGCAGGCTGTTAAAAACTTCGTACCAATCCATATATTTATGGCGGAAAAGCCTATTGAGGCAATGATTGAAAAAATTGCCAAGGAATGCGAAGAGGCAAATGCCGGCAAGTGGACAATCACGAAGATTGTCAAGGAGCTTGCGCTTGAGGAAAACAAGGGCCTCAAAAAGATGAGGAAAAAAGCCATTGAAATGTTGCAGCTACTTGACCCAAAGGCGGCAGCTGTTTACGCCTCTTTCCAGCAGATGAGGGTGAGGACAAGCAGCCAGCTCATTGAAGGGTTTGACAGGGGAAACATAATCAAAAGCCTTTTGCATGAAACAGATGTGCCAAGGGGCGTTGCCGAAAAAATAGGGCACGAGGTTGAGGAAAAAATAAAGGACCTTGAAATTGAAAGCATCAGCACGCCATTGATACGTGAAATGGTCAACGTAAAGCTTTTGGAATACGGCCACGAAAACATAAGGAACCAGTACACAAGGCTTGGGCTGCCTGTGTTTGAGGCGAGAAAAAAGGCCGAGCGGCAGCCTTACAATGACAAGGCAACAATGACCGAATACAGCCTGCTGGCCGTGATTCCGGCAAGGCTTGGAAGAATGCATTTGTCCAGCCAGATTTTTATTGCCGAACTGCAGGACTTTTCAACAAAGGCAATTGCCGCAAGCATTGAGGCAGAGCCGGCGGAAAAACCGCGGGATACTGTGTTCAGCGTGCTTGAAAAGGCAAACAGGCTTGGGAGGATTTTGAGCTGGCGGCCGAACATTTTTGCATTAAATGCCGCGCTTGCCGCAAAAAGCAGCAAGAAGGCCGCGGTTGATGCGGCAGTTATTTTTTCAAGCGCTTCAAAAGCCGTTTTCCTCGGCGGAAAGGCGCTGCCTGCATTCAACACAATAACCTTGTTTGAGCCAAAATGCCTTTCAGGCAAGGGCGTTGAAAGGGAAGGCATGGTTGCCGCGGCAAACGCCATGCTGAAATCAGGGCAGGGCGAAAAAGCACAGCCGTTTGAAAACGCGGTTGCCGTGGACACAAAATACAGGCTCAAGCTGCTTCACAACCACGCGCCGAAATGTTTCCTCAACTGCAGGAACACGGAATGGTCGCTTGCCAACGGCATTGCGTTTGAAGGGCAGGGCTTGTGCTCTTTCACTGCATTGAACCTCACAATGGTTGCGCTGGCAAACCAGGGCAATGAAAGCGCGTTCTTTGAGGAGCTTTCAAAAAAAGCAAAGGCAATTGTTGAACTTGACCAGCTGAAAAGAAAAGAGCTTTCAGGGAGAAGCTACATAAAAAACCAGGGCGTCTCAATTGAGGGCTTTTCCTCGGCACTGGCTTTGGACAGCCTGTTTGAGGCAGGCAGGCTGGCGATAGCCTCGGAAAAGCCGGGGGAAACGCTTGCCTTCGCGGAAAAGACTTTGTCAGAGCTTAAGAAGGCTTTGCCGGAAAATTTTGTGCTCACCGAACTCAAAAACAGGGCGGCAATAAGGCGGTTTGCGCTTCAGAACAAGAGGGCCTTCAGGCACATTGCCAAGGCTGGCGGAGAGGAAAAAGAGCTTGCAAAAAGCAAAGCAATCTGCAGGGCATACAGCTTTTCCGCAAAAGCGGAAAGCGCAAAAGAGCTGAACGAGCTTATTGACGGAAACGCAAGGATTATTGAAATGCGGGAAACTTTTGGGCTGCAAGAAAAAAAATAGGAAAAATCATTTCTTGGGGAACACTGCCGCAATTGATTCCGGGTCAGGGCCGAAGAACAGCGGCTTTTTCCTTTTCGCAATCTCGTGGTGCTTTATCAAATCAAAGCGCATCAGGTACATGTAGGTTTTCATTACCTCAAGGAAAGGGAAAATAAAAACAAGCGCAATGAGAAGCGAAATGTAGGGCGAAAGCAGGGTGAACTGCGCAAGGGCAAATTCCACAAGCTGGAGCAGGGCAAGCAATGCAACGCCCACGATTGCGATAATCGCAAAAGACCGCGGGCTGTGAAAAAGGAAATCAAAATTGCTTGACAGGGCGTGCCTCAGCCCCTCCTCGTCTATCACAACGGCCTGCGGCACAAATAGCAAAAGAAAAGAGGCTGCGAGCAGGATAATGCCGGCAAGCGCAAGCGGCGCGCCCAAAGCAATCAGGCCTGACATCAGCAGGAAAAGCAAAAGGCAGAAAAGGAGGAAAAATGCGAATAGGCGAAGCGCAAACTTCCTGATCATTTCATGCAAATAAAACTGGAGTTTCAGCGGGCTCAGGTTTTTTCTCACAGAAAAAATTATAACCGAAACAAAAAAAGAATAGAACAAAAGGAAAAGGGCAGTGAGGCCTGCTTCAGCAAGCAAATCAAGGGGGTTTGCCTGCGCAAGATTGTAGTCGATGAAAATCGAGCCGCCGCTCACATATATATTCTGGAAAAACGAAAAGGCAGGCACAAAGACGAGAAGCAGCGCAAAAACCAGCGCACTCTTGAAATTCAGCCAGTATTGTTCCCACGAGTTCTGGAAAAGCAAAAGATTCCCCCGAATAATAATTGCTGCATAATAGGTTAAAAACCTACTTGGAGCCGGCCAGAAGATAGGTTTGGAACGCCTTTCCTATCTTTACCCTGACAAAGCGCCCCAAAACAGATTTTTTGAGTGCCACAGGCTTGTAGTTCTGGTTCCTTCCCACAAAACCGCCTTTTGGGCCTATTTCATTGACAAAGATTTCCTGCTCTTTGCCCACAAAGCGCCTGTTCCGCTCCAGGGCAATTTCCCTGCACAGCTTTGACAAAATCCTGCTGCGCTCCTTTTTCACCCTGCCGTGCAGCTGCCCCGGCATTTTTGCCGCCAGGGTATTGGGCCTTGCACCAAACCTGCTTATGTTCACAACATCAGGCCCAACAGCTTTGACAAGGGAAACCGTTTCAAGAAATTGTTCATTTGTTTCGCCCGGAAAGCCTACTATTAGGTCAAGGGAAATGCTTGCGTCAGGAAAAGCCTTTCTTATGCACCCCACAATGCGCAAAAATTGCTGCCTTGTGTAAGGCCTGTTCATTGCCCTCAGCACTTCATTGGAACCTGATTGCACAGGCAGGTGAAAAAACCTGTAAAGCCTTTTGTCCCTGAACAAATCAATATACGCTGGCAGGAATTTTTGCAGATGCCCGGGATTCATCATTCCGATGCGCACCCTGAAATCATTGCCGCTGCATAGCAAAAGCCTTTCCACCAAGGCCACAAGATTTGTTCCAAGGTCAAAGCCGTAACAGCCGCAGTCCTGCGCAGTAAGCCAAATTTCCTTTGAATCTTTCAGGCAGGTAATGAATTTTTTTTCAAGCGAATCCATTGAATAGCTTTGAAGCGCGCCCCTTGCGTTCTTCACGCTACAGTAGGCGCAGTTTCCAAGGCAGCCTCGTGCAATCGGAATGATTGAAACCAGCTTGTTTTCCTTTTGCCCGGCAAGCTCGGGGGAAAATGAGGCCGGAGGCAGCTTGAGAAAAGAAGCAAGCTGCTCAAGGCTGGGGCCGAACAGCACAATCTTTTTGGAAATCTTTGACACTGCTTCAGGGCTGGTCTTTGCAAGGCAGCCGAACACAACCAAAACGGAATTTTGCCTTTCCGCAATTGCGTTGAGCTGTGCAATCCTCCTGAGCATTTTTGACTCGGTCTGCTCTTTCACAGAACAGGCATTGAGAATTATCAACCCGGCTTTTTCCGGCTTTTCGGCAAGCCCAAAGCCGTTTTGCAGCAGGAAGCCCCTGATTTGCTCTGTGTCAGACTTGTTCAGCGAACAGCCACTGCCTTCAACAAAAGCATCCATATTGTAAGTACGTTTGAATAAACTTTAATAATAGAGCAATGCTTATTTTCTTTATGGATGCGCCAAAACAAATGCTGGCAGTTTTTATGCCTGCAAGAAATGAAAAGAAAAACATTGGAAAAAATGTTGATGTGCTAAAAGAGGGCATTCAAAACGGAAAAATAGATTATGCTGTTATAGTTATTGATGGCAGCACTGACAGGACAGCGGAAATAGCATTCACAAAACTTGGTTTAAGCAAAAGGCAAATAATTGCCTTAACCGAGAGAAACCGCGGGACATTGGTTTTACAGGACGGGTTTGTAATAATATATCACAAAAAACCAGAAGGCAAAGGAAGAAATTTCTGGGAAGCTGTTTTTACATTGAAAGGCAGGACAAATTTTTTTAAAAATCCCAATTCAGTGCTTGTTGATGTTGATGCGGATGCAGTTAACCTGACAGTACGCAAAATCACTGGAATAGCCGCAGAACTTTCCAGAAAAGGCTTGCCAATGATACTTGGCAAACATCTTGAAAAGACAGCAGATACCATACGCCCTTGGAATCCGCGCCCCGAATCCACCGGTTTTCGGGCAATAAAAGCAACATCACTAAAGCCAATGCTTCAAATGAAAAAATATTGGGTAAGGGTTTTCCCAAGAGGGTTTGGAATGGACTATGCATTGAATATGCTGATTCTTGAACAAGACTATTTGGCCAGGAAAAAACCCGGAAAATTTGACAGAAGTGACATTCCGGTTTCCCATATAAAGCTGCTTCATGAAAAGCCAGGCAAGCACGGCTCAGACTACGCCCAATACCAAAGAAGGTGGGATGCAAGGATAAGGTGGTTTCGGGATAAACCAATCCATCTTTATCATCCTGGGCCGGAAAACCTTGCATTTCATGAAAGGGCAAAGAGAAAAAAATTAGTATAATACAGCACTTTCATTTCATGCCCTACTGCAGCACAAAAAGGCTTCTTTCTTTCCCAAGGCTTTTTTTCTCGTAAGGAAAAAAAGCTTTGCAACGCGCAGCGTTGCCTTTCTTTCCCAAGGCTTTCTTTCTTTAGAAAGAAAGGCTTAAATTTTTATTTTTTCAACTGCGTAGCGCGTGATTATTCCGAAAATGCCGCCCCATATGAAAAGCAGGAAAGCGCTGTTTGTGAGCTTTCCCCAGAAGTCAACCTTGTCTGGCGTCAACTCAACGCCGCTGAGCTGGGCAAAGTTTGCAAGATACCAGTAAAGCGCAATGTAGTAGGCCGAAAGCGCAAGGACAAAGAAAACCGCGAAAATGGCAAGGCAGAGCCAGCCAAAAGGCAGCTTTATTTCAAGGCCCTGTTTTGCCTGGTCAATCATAAAAAACAGGACAAAAAAGCCAAACAGGGGCATTATGAAAAACATTGGGCTGTCAATCAGGGAGGGAACGCTGAAAATCGGGAAAAATGCGGTAGCCGGGCCTATGGTGGCCCTGGCGGAAAAAAGCGCGAAAAGAATGGCGTAGGATATCAGGCAGGCAAAGCATGCTATTACAAGCTTGTTCGAGGAAAGCGCCTTTTGTTCATGCGCTTTGTTTGTGGAAAGAACCTGTGCTTTTTCTTCAGCCATTTTTTCACCAG
>JBAZQI010000012.1:0-29668 GCA_041645325.1 archaeon | reverse complement strand
GGTATTTCCAACGAATAAACTGTGCCCAGCAATATTTAAATGCCTTACTGTAAGAAGAATTGCCGCCTGAAACCGGCAAGAGGCAAAACCAGGACTTGTGGTTCTGCCAGCAGGCCGGTATGGTCAAAGCAACTAATTAAATATTTGTTCAGGCATTGGTTCTTTGGATGGCTAAAAGGGGTTTTGTTTCAAAAGAGGAGGCACGCAGGCAGCTTGAAAAAATCGGTTTTGGAAGAGCTGCAATTAGTGTAAGGGATTTTTTGTTTGTAGAGGGTCAGGACGTGAGAAAAGCTTCTTTGGGAATAGTGGAAAAGGTCGCAAAAGAACTTGGCCCTGAGATTGCTGCAGGGCTTATTCTGGAAATAGGCAGGACTTCGGCCTACAGGCAATTAAGCCATAACCGTTTTTCCAGAGTTAACGCTGGTTTGAAAAGCATGCGCGACCAGTTTCTTTACATTGCAACTGCTTTTTCGCCAAGATTGCGGGGCATTGCAAAAAACCCTGCGCTTGAAAGAGCGGGCTGTTCAATGTCCTTGGGGATATCGATTGATGCCCCTTTTTCGCTTGCTTTTGAATTGCACAGCGGCAAAGAAACAGTTGGCAGGTTCAACTTTGACTTGCTTTTCAACCGGCAAGGCAAGCCAAGCGCAATTCTTGGCAATTTGCAGGGCGGAAGCAGAAAAGAAGTGGAAGAATTTAAGCGCAAAGCGGGAAAGTCCCCGCTTGATTTTTTCGTCGGCTGCTTTAAAACCGCTTTTCCAAGAAGACAATTACTTGCATTAAACCCGCGGAAACACGGCTATTTGGAAGGCATAAATTTGTTTGCCTTGTCAAACTCAATGAGAGAAAGGGGGCTGCTGACCGAAGCAGAGCACAGACAATATCAGGGATATCTTGATAAGGGCCGCACAGAAGGCAGTAAAAAAAAGCAGGCAATAGCTAAAGTGGAAGTGGAAAGGCAAAGGATTCTCACTCAAACGCCGGGAATGCATGCAGCAGCTTACAAAAAAGCCGGGTTCAGGAGAACAAGAAGCAGAATATGGCGATTGCCCAGAAAGCCCAGGCTAACCTGACTTGAACAGTTTGAGGTTTCGCGCAGTGTGCTTGTTGCATCTCCTGCAGTAATCCTTTTGCCAGAGGGAAAACAAGGCACCGGAAATGAAACGCTACAATTAAAAACCTCAAAGCCCTAAAATACTAAGTTTTCCCGCAAGGGCATGGAAAAAAAAGGAAAAAAGGTTTTTGAATTGATTAATGCGCTTGGAGCGGCTGCCAAAAGGCTTGTGAAAAATCCTGCGCTTTTGCTGCCTGCTTTTGCCGCAATCGCAATTTTTTTTGCGCTTGCATATGCCTTTTCCCCGTTCATGGAAAAGCTTGCCCTTGACCTCATGATTTTAGGCAATGTGCCTGATGCCCCCTTGAGCGCGCTTCCATTCCAGCTGATAGGGCTTTACGGCCTTGAATTTTCCGTGCTTCTTGTTTTCTTTGTGCTGTCAAGCATTCTCTTTGCCGCGCTCAATTACTGGTATGCGGCTTATGCCGCAAGTGGCCTTGGTTCCAAGGAAAGCCTGGGAAAAGCCAGCCATGAAACAATCAAGGCAATGGGAAAAATCGCCTCTTTCACTGTTTTCATATTGCTCCTTGTTTTCCTATTTGTGGTCCTGTTGTGGATTTCACTTGCCATAATGCCTTTCTTTGAAATCGGCAGCCTTGTGCTGCTTGCATTGCTTGCCCTTGCCGGATTTTACTTTGCAATAAAGTTTGTTTTTGTGCTGCAGGCACTTGCAATTGAACATGGCAGTGTAAGGCAGGCTTTGGAGAAAGCATGGCTTTTCTGCGAAGGCAGGTTCTGGCAGGTGCTGGCATTTGTCATAGTTCTTTCCGTTGTCTACGGCATTCTTTTATGGGCCGGAGGACTTGCCTCAGGGCTCTTTTCAGGCGAGGTTGAGTCATTGATTGTTTTTGCGGCCTTTTGGGGCATATTTTTGGCATATTCGGGGCTTGCACTGGCATTCTACTATAAGGAAAAAAAATAGGCAAAAAAAGGTCAGCCGCTGCACTTCGCCGATTGCCGTTGCAGTGCGAATGCTTTTAAAGCACTTTTTAGGTAATATGTTTGCATAGAAAAAAACAGTTATATTTGAGGAAGGGCGTATAGGATGAAAGCAAGCTTTTTGATTAAGGCAAAAGAAGAAGGGGTCGTTGCGGAGAAGGGCCTTAGGGTGTTTGTTTTGGAAAGGCTGCTTAACTCAGGCATGAGCAAGGGCACTGTTGAAAACATTGACAGAAAAACTGTGCAGGTCAGGCTTGAGGGGGATGAAAGGCAGGTCAGGCAGTTTGTGGAAGAACTGAAAAAAGCTGCGATTGCAGAGTTTGGAAACCCAAAGATTTTTTTCACCGCCCTTGAAGAAAACCCAGGCCTTGAAGTGCCTGACATCATGAGGTCTAGCCAGGCTTTGATGGTCGGGCAGCTGCACAAAGGCATAAGCGTCCAGCTGGACATTTTGGACACAATGAAAAAGATGACCGGAGAAATGACAAAAATGGCCGGCGGAATGACAAACCTGCCCAAAGAAATTGCCGCCGCCTTGAAAGGAAAGGCTTAGAGCCTCACTTTGACGCCATACTTTGCAACAAAGCGGTCAACAAGAGATTCAAATTCCTGAATGAAACTAATGTTCATTTTCATTATTTGTGCTGCTTGCCTTTTTGAGACTCTTGACCTAGAGCCAGTAACTGAGAGTATGCACATTTCTGGCCCGGGTGCCACAAAAACAAAAGGAAGCCTTTTGGGGATTTCTGCTAAAGCAGCTCGAAATTTCTCTGAAACAGGCGAATTGTTTAAAACAATTTCAAACTCAGTACCGTTGCAATAAATCCTTTGCCCTGGCTTAACCTCTTTCAAAGAGAAATGCCTACCCCTGCCATCTGACCTTGATGAAACATGACCTGCACAACAGTCAGTTATGTAAGCAAAAGGCAGCCTTGCAAACTTTTGGCAAACAGGCCTTAATTCCAAGTCCAATTCAGGGTCATTTGCCACAAGCATTTTCGCCAAATCTTGAATCTTTATAGCCCTGCTTCTGGCAAAAGCCCTGTCCCGCTCTCTTGCCCTGGATAGAAACCGCGCTTTCCCGTTTTCCGTTTTAGCCCGCTTTTTTGGCGCGGCTGCTTTCGGGTAAAACTGCCGCCTGCTTTGGGGCATAGATTTTCCTGCCCGCAATACAACTCTTGCCATTCCACAATTAATGTATTTTGCCCATTAAAAAAGCTTTCTTCCCCTCTTTTTTGGCTTTGAATAAAGCATTTAAAGCAATTAGCCCTTTTTCTATTACAATAATTCCTGTTTTTAGGGATTGGTTATGGTTAAGCTGCAGAAACTCATTTTGAGGAATTTCAAGTCTTTCAGGAAAGCCGACATTCCCCTGAGCAAGGGCTTTACCGCAATTGTGGGCAGCAATGGCAGCGGCAAGACAAACATTCTGGACGCGCTTTTGTTTGTGCTTGGAACCTCAAGCATCAAGATGCTGAGGGCAAGCAGGATAGAGGAGCTTGTAAACAACACTTCCGATGAAAACTATGCAAAGGTAGAGCTTGTGATAAAGGACGGCGAGAAAACCTACACCATACAGCGGATGATTGACAAGCAGGGAAAATGCGTTTACAGGCTTGACGGCAAAAGAAAAACAAGGAATGAGGTTTCCTCGCTTTTGCTTGAGCTTGGCATAAAGCCAGACGGCCACAACATCGTGGTGCAGGGCGATACAACGAGGGTAATTGAAATGAGCCCTGTTGAAAGAAGGCAGATTATTGACGAGCTTGCCGGCCTGCAGGAGTTTGACGCAAAAAAAGAGGAAGCCCTGAAGGAGCTTCAGAAGGTTGACAACAAGCTGAGGGACGCGGGCATTGTAATGCAAGAAAGGGAAAACTATTTGGAGCAATTGAGGCGCGACAAGGATGCCGCATCGGAATTTGATTCGCTGCAAAACGAGGGCAGGCGGATAAAGGCAACCATGATTTTTTCGGAAATGGAAAGGATTGAAAAAGAGGAAGGGGAATGCGGGAAAAATCTTGGGGCCATTTCATCGGAAAGGGAGGAGCTTGAGGGGAAAATAGGAAAGGAGCTGGGCGAAAAGGCACTACTCAGGGAAGAGGCGGAAAAGCTGAACAAGGCCGTGCTGTCGCAAAGGGAAAAGATTTACGCAACAGTCGGGGCGCAACTTGAAGAGGCGAGGACAAAAAAAGCATTGGTGCAGGAAAGGATTGGAAACCAAAAGCAGCAGGTTGAAAAAAACGCAGGAAGGGCCTCTGAGCTTGAGGAAAAAGCCGAGGCCGTTGAAAAAGAAATCGCGAAAACAAAAGCGAGGGTAAAAGAAATAGGCGTAAGCCTTGAGGCCATTGCCAGGAAAATAAAAGAGGCGGGGGAAAAAAAGGCGGGGCTTCAGGCAGGGGTTGAGCAAAGGGAAAAAAGGATTGCGGAGCTGAACGAGGCGAAAGAAAATCTTTCCTCAGAGCTTGGCTCTTTGAACGAGGCGCTTGCGGAGAAAAGGGCAATGCTTGTGGGCCTGCAGAGGGAAATAGAATCGAAAAAGCAGGCAATGCGGGAAAACATGCAGTCCATTGAGGCGATGCAGGCAAAGGTTTCGGAGAGGGAAAAAAAGGCGGCTTTGCTTGCGCAGCTCAGGAGCAAGTTTGGCAATATTGATGAAAGGCTGTCCAAAACGCAGAAGGAAAGCGATGCCTCGCTGGAGGCGCTGAAGGAAGCTGAGGCTGAAAGGAAAAACGTTGCGGAAAGCATTGAATTGCTTGAGAAGAGCGGTGCAACCTGCCCTGTGTGCGATTCCGCGCTTGAAAAGGGAAAAAAAGCCGGTATCAAGGCAAAGAAAGAGGCAAGGCTGAAGCTGCTTTTGGAAAAAGAGCGTGTTCTCAGGGAAAGAAAAAAGGACATTGACATAAGGATTGCCGAGGCAAGGGACGCAAGCGGGCGCGAAAAAACGCTTTCTTTTGAAACAGCTGACCTGGAAGAGCTCAGGAAAAGCGTTGGAGAAAGCAGGGCAAGGCTTGGGGAAATAAAGCAATGGCTTTCCGCAAACACAGTGGAAAGGCTCAGGGAAGAGGCGGAAGAGCTTGAAAGAAAGGCCGGGGCAAAAAGGCCGGCCCTGAATGCCCAGAAGGAAAAAATCAGCGCTTTCAGGGAAGGGGTTGCATTAAGCGTTTTCAGGGAGGCAAGCGACAGGCTTGCCCTGCTTGAAAAAGAGGGGCATTTGCTCAGGCAGGAAAGGGAAAGCCTGCTTGGCGGCATGGCAAAGCACCTTGAAAGCCAGAAAGCCTCATTTTTGGAGGAAGCGGGCCTGCTTTCGGAGGAAGCCGCAAACCTCTCCGCAACAATAGAAACAGAGGAAAAAGAGCTTGCAAGGCTTGAGGCGTCTGTTTCAGGGCTTGAGGCAAAGGTAGGCGAAGCCGAAAAGCAGGGCAGGAAAATGGTTGAGGAAAAGGAAAAGGCTGAAAAGGCAATGGCTTCATTGGAGGAAGCTGTTTCGAAAAAGCAGGCAAGGCTAAAGGGCATTGGCCAGCAGGAAAATGTGCTGCTGATTGAAAAAAGCAGGCGCGAGGTGAGAATTGCCGATCTCGGGGAAGAGGGAGCGCAATTCAAGGGTGTTGAGGCATTGCAGGAATTCAAGGCCGAGGAGCTGGCAAAAAGGCTGGTGGCAGTGGAAAAAAGGGTCAGGGAGCTTGGAGCCATAAACATGAAGGCGCTTGAATCATACAACCAGCTTGAGGCCGAGGTAATTGACGTGAGAAAAAAAGTCGGGCAGCTTGACCAGGAAAGGATTGCGGTTGTTGAAATGATTGAAAAGATTGACTTCAAGAGGACAACCGTTTTCATGGATTGCTTCAACGAGCTGAACAAAAACTTTTCAAAAATGTTCAACACGCTGTTCAACGGCGAAGGCCTTCTTGAGCTGAGCAACAAGGACAACCCGCTTGAGGCGGGGCTTTTGATTCAGGCAAAGCACAAGGGCGACAACATAAAAAACATTGATTCAATGAGCGGCGGCGAAAAAACAATGACCGCACTTGCATTCCTGTTTGCAATACAATTGTATGAGCCGGCCTCCTTTTACGTGTTCGACGAGGCGGATGCCGCGCTTGACAAGGAAAACAGCATCAAGATGGCCAGCATAATAAAGGAAATAAGCAAGCAAAGCCAGTTCATTGCAATAACCCACAATGACCCATTGGTGCAGGAAGCTGACCAGATTATCGGGGTTGCATTGAACAAGGAAAAAAGCAGTGTAATAGGGCTAAAGCTAAGGGATAAAATAGGCGCAGAATCCACGGAAAGCTGAAATGCAAAAGGCCAGCTTCACTGCACGCAGGCGGCAGCTTAAGCAAAAAAAGCCGAGGGAAAAATCAAATGCCTTTTTTTGCATCGCGTTTTGTTCGCCTGTTTTTTTTGCGTTTTTTTTCTGAAAATTCTTCCTTGGCCTTGGCCTCTTCGGCCTTGAGCTTTTTTTCTTCGGACTGCACAACGTGCTTGAGCAGCGCAATTCTTTTTGTGTAGAAAGCGATGTTTTCCGAATAGTCTTCAGCCGTGATTTTTTTCTTTTTGAATTGCTGCCTCAAATCCCTCATTGCCCTCTCAAAGGCGGCAATCTTGCTTTTGCTCAGGTCAAGCTCGATATAGTCGGCGCTCACCGCCCTGCGCTCGGCAAGAAGGCCTGTGAGCTTTTCCTGCAGCGGCTTGTTCAGCGTTTCAAGCTGTTCATCTGACAGGAAGCCTTTTTCATGCCTTCTGCCGAGCTTTCTTTGCGCCTGGAGTATTTCATCAAGCCTGTCATCGAAAGAGAATGCCTTGAAGACATGGAATTTTTTTCCCGAGGCAAGCAATCCGAAGCCGAGGGCTGCGGCAACCAGCAGGATAAGGAGCAGCAAAGCGAAGAAAGCGTTGCCAACATCCGGCTTTTCCTGCCAGCCGGGCAGAATGTTCACAAAGTTTTCGCTTGGCAGGGTTTCAAAATAATTGTAGCTTGCGTTTGCGGCGTCAAACATCGCTTCCGCGAGGAAAACCATTCCGATGCCGCTTTTTGCGCTTTCAAGCGCAGGCGCGGTCTGCCCCTGCTGGTCGTAGAAGGCTGAACTGTCAAGGAAGTACTTGGCATGGTCAAGGTAAAGCCTTGCCCATACAAGGCCGTAGCCGCTTCCGGTTATTTTTTCGTCGAGGGCAACGAGCTTTTCAATCAGTGCGTTCTGCAGTTCGGCAAGGTCCTTGTTTTTTGAGAAAATTTCGGCGTTTGCGAGCGCAAGGGCGGAGGATGCGTCAAAAATAGAGGCATAAACCCAGCCCTCTTTTCTGAGCTGTTTTGCGCTGTCGAGGCGCCTTTGGATGTCCTCATGTTCTTCGTCGCCGAGAGCCACAATGCCGTTTTCCGCGTTTGCAATGTAGGAATCTGCAAGGCTTCCCAGTCCGGAATCCTGCAATAGGCCTCTTTGGCTGTCTTTTGTGAGGTTGAAGAAGTCTTTTGAGATGGAGTACCATGCGAGCGCGTACTCGTAGTCAAGAATTTCCAAAACCCTGTCGGTGTCAAGGCCGTCCTGTTCAACGACAATTACGATTTCGTTCCCTGTGCCCAATGCATCCAGCTTTGATTTAGCCCAGCTAAGCCTTTCCTCTGCGGCAACATGCCATTCAAAGCCGTCAAGCGGAATGAACTTGTTCAGGTCCAATGCAAGGGAGTCAACGTCCTTGCTTAGGGCATTGACCTTGTCATTGAAGGCAGTGGAGTTTCTTGAAAGAAGCAATGGATTTTCGGCTACATCCCTGACAAACGAACTGTTTACCATTGCAAGGAAAGAATAGTTTGCGGCGCTGTAAAGGTAGTTTCGCTCGTAAAGAAGCTTTGCCTCTTCAAGGGTTTTTTCGCTTTCATTCAGGTAGGTGAGCATTGCGTCAACAAGCGCCGGGTCGTTCAGCATAGTGCCGCTCAGCGCTGTTTTTGCCGACCTGACCGAGTCCTCGGCTTGGGAGATATATCCTTCGGTCAGGTCCTTCATCGGAATAACGCTGTCGCTCAGGGCTATTTCTTCCGGCACAAAATCAACTTCGGCGTTTGCCGCTGCATTGATGTCTATTGAGCCTATTTCCGCAAAGGCATAGCGCAGAACATCATCAATGTTGTTTACCTCGACTACTTTTAGCCCCCAGTTTTTTTGCGCATAGTCTATCAGGTTTATTGACTTTACGTCCCCGCCTTCTTTGACGGTCTGCCTTGATTCTCCGGGAGGAATCATGAAAAGCTTTATTCCGACGCGCGCCGCCTCTTTTGACTTTTCAAAAACGCCGCCCACTGGGCCCACGCCGCCGTCCGCGGTTATTGTCCCTGTAAGTGCAACATTGTCGGGAATTTCCTTTTCCTGAAGCATTGAAATCACAAGCAGGCCCATTGCCGCGCCCGCGCTTGGGCCTTCCACAAGCGAGGCGTCGCTGCTTATGTCAAAAAAGTAGTCAAAATTGTCTACCACCGCACTGTATTTTTTTGCATTTTCAACCGCAAGCTTGGCAGTTGACTGCGTGCTTGTGCCAACCAGGGGCTCTATATCCGTCCAGATGCGGCCTGTTCCAGGCTTCAGCGTAAGGATAAGGTTTGACGCAAGCGCTTTGCCACTGTCTGTTACCGCAAAAACCTTGAGTGAGTCCGTTTCAAGCACGGCTGAACAGCCGGCGGAAAAAAGGAGAACCAGAAAAAGGGCAGCAATAGCTTTCATTCAGGTAATAGTAAGAGTGGATGTAATTTAAATAGCTTTTTGTTCTGCCCCTGCCTAGAGCTGCATATGCAGAAAAAAAGGGAAAAAGAAAAAGGGAGAGGGCTTTCAGCCGAGCAAAGCGAGGCGCATTTTCCCAAGGCTTTTTCACTAAGTGAAAAAGGCTTAGCCGAACAGTCCCGCTAAGCCTTCAGCCGCTTCTTCCTCTGTCTTCTTTTCCTCTTCTTGCTTCTTCTCTTCTTTCGCGTGGGGCTGTGCTCCGCCTGCCGCAGGTGCTACTGCGACTGCCTGCACTGCCGCAGCGTTCTTTATTGCTTCTTCTATGTTTACATCTTTAAGTGAAGCAATAAGGGCTTTGACTCTTGCGCTGTCGGGCTTTGCGCCTGCCGCTTCCAAAATCTTGGTCACCGATGCTTCGGTAACCTCTTTGCCAGCAGCATGCAGCAAAAGCGCGGTGTAGACGTATTCCATTTTTTTCCCTCCGTGTCATTTTTATTAAAAAAATAACCATTACTTTTTTTCTTCCTCAACCGGCTTTGCCTCTTCTTTTGGCCCTTCCTGAACCACATCAGGAATCTTCGCCTTGAGGGCCTTTGCCTGGGCATTTGCCTTCCCAAGAATCTCGGAAACCGTTGCGGAATTCATGATGTTTGCCTCAAGCGCAACTGCCTTGGCGTTCCTGTAGCCCTTTGCTATCAGCGCAGGCACTGTTTCCTTTGCAAGGTAGGCCATTTCAACCGCAACATTAAAAGCTGTTCTTGCGCAGTTTGCAAACTCCTCCCTTACCTTGTCAATGTCAATGTCCAGCACGCTTGCGAGGAAAAGCTGGCCGTTTTCAAGGGCGCTTGTCATTGAAAGCCTCACCTTTATGGGCTTTATTCCAAGCTTTGACAATGCGCCGGAAACCCCTGCTGAGATTACCTCGCCCTTTTTCGCAACAACCTTGTCTTCGGCAATGAAAATGGTTGGGCCCTGCATCACTGTCTTGAGCCCTGCCGCCTTAAGGTCAGAGAGCGCAGGCCCTGGCGGCAGCCCTGTGTCGCCGGCCGGAACAAGGATGTCATCCGGCGCAAATATTCCTGCCTTCGCCGTCATGCTGACCGAGTTTTTCTTAAGGAATGCGTAAAGCTCAAAAGGGTTCATTTCCGTAAAAATTACCGCTATGTTTCCCTTGAGGTTCTCGTCAAGCGCCTTTGCTTCCGGCTTTGACGCAAGCAAGGCCTTTTTCACAACGCAGGTCTTGCTGACCTTTATGACGGCCCTGCCCTTGAGCTTTTTCCTGAGCTCTTTTGCAAGCGGACCGGGAAAATTCTGCAGGGAAGCAATTGCAATAACAGGGTATTTGCCGGCAAGCTCTTGAAGCTGCTGCACCTGCCCTTCTTTCCATCTCCTTGTGTGTGCGGTCACTTGTGTTCAGCCTCCGAATGCGCTGCAACCTTTATGCAGGGGCCCATTGATTCCTTTACATAAACCGACTTTATGTTCTGGTGCTTTCTCGGCAGCTCTTTTGTAACAGCGTCAACTATTGCCATTGCGTTCTCCACAAGCTGCTCATCCGGCATTTTTTCGTTGCCTATGACAGCCTGAACCAAGGGCATGAATTTTCCCTTCTTGTTTGTAACCCTTGTGACAGAACCCATCTGCTTCAGCGTTTGCTCAGCCATTTCAGCATTTGGCTGGATTGGCTTTGGCATCTTGCCCTTTGGCGCAAGCTGCTGCCCAAGGTATTTTCCAACCGCAAGCATCACCGGGCCTTCGGCCAGGATTGAATCAAACTCGGCAACAATAAGGGCAATGTCCTTCTTGTTGAAATTTGGAATCTCGGATTCCTCAATAATGCGGTCAAAACTGCCCTTTACTGCCTCAATAAAGGCCTTGTCCCTTGCAAAAAGAAGGCTCTTTCCGCCGCCCTTTTTGCCAGTGGCAAAAGGCAGGCTTATCTTCACATCAACCTGGTTTGTGGCCTTTTTTGTGTCAAGGTCCTTGAAGTTCACCATAAGCTCAACAGACTGCGTGAACTTGCGCTGCTTTGTCTGCTCGCGCATCGCCTTCAAAGCCAGTGCAATGTCCTTCTTCTGCATTTTCAAAACCTCCCACAAACCTTTCTTTTGAAAAAGAAAGCTTTACCAAAGAAAACTTCTTTGCCAAAGAAAACTTTCCTCTCCAAAAAAACGGAGTGGTACAAGCGGAGTTAGAAACAGATTCCAACTCTTATGCAATAAAATAAATCTTTAATGAAACCTTTAAAAATCAATTCCCTGCGGAGCCAAATCCTTACTTCGGTACCCCAAGGGACCGAATCCAGCGGCAAGCCGCCGAAGCCCGCACCAAGGCTCATTCCTTCAGCAAATCATCGTATTTGCCTTCTGCAACATCCTTAATGGCTTCCCTTGCAGGCTTCCCTTCAACTGTTACGCCCATGCTGTTGCAAACGCCCATTACTTCCTTGACCGCACTTTTTATCTTGTAGGCAGCAAGGCTGTCAATCTTCATTTCCGCAACCCTTTTGAGCTGCTCAATAGAAATGTTTCCCTTGAGTTCCGACCTTGGGTTTGGGCTTCCCTTGTCAAGCCCGATTTCCTTCCGTATAAGCGCACTTGTGGGCGGGCTTCCGACTTTTATTTCAAAGCTCTTTGTCTTGATGTCAACAGAAACAGTTACAGGAACCTTCATTCCTGCATAGGCCTTTGTCTTCTCATTAATCAGGGAAACAACGTTTCCAATGTTCACGCCCATTGGCCCCAAGGCAGGGCCTAAGGGTGCACCGGCACTTGCCTTTCCGCCTTCAACCAAAACATTTATGTCAGCCATAAAAATCACTCCTTGATAATGCGAATGTGCTCTGCCTTGATGGTAACCGGAATCTTCACGGCAGCTTCCTGCAATTCAACAGTAACCTCTTCCTTTGTTACATTGACCCTCAAAACCTTTGCCTTTTCCCCCTTGAACGGGCCCGCAATAAGTTCAACCTTTGCGCCCTCGGTAATTGACTGCATCAATGGCTTGGATTCAAGCAAACCGCTCAAATCATTGATGTTAACCGCGCCCTTTACAATGCCCTGGCCCTTTACATGCGGCGTGTTCGTAATGCCCCTCCTCACGGTAAGCTCATCCTGTGCCTCTATCAAAATATAGCCCTTCAAGCCAGGAATAACGCTGATGCTGTAAATAGGCAAAGACTCCTGCTTTATCCTGTTGGAAATAATGTCAACTACCAAAGACTCCTGGCCAACAGTTGTTCGCACCGGAAAAATCATTTCACCTTCACCCTTTTTTTCCACACTTTCCAATAAAACCAATAAAACCAGAAAACAGGCAAATCAGAAAAAATAGCCCATTTCCCTGAATAAACTTAATCTGGTAAGGATTAAAAAGCTTGCCTTTTTGCTTCCATAAAAAAGGGCTTACAATTTAAGAAGCAGCTTCGCAACTTCTTCAGTAAAATCCTCTTTGCTAAGATGCATAAAGTCACCCATGACAGCAGAGCCTATTATGCCACGATTAAGCAAATCCTGAATAAGACTAGCCCTGGTCGCATAAATTTGTCTTTCACGCACTGCATTCCGCAGAGTCGGATTTGTTATTCTTGTAGTGCGACTCAAATCATTAAAAGCAAGCCTTCGCTTCTCTGCTGAAGGAACAGGCTTTTTAGGGCCAACCTTGATTGCACCAGGGCTGAATTCAGATGGAACTTGCCCCACATTTTTAATCTGAAAGGCATCAAGCCCCACAAAGCCTTTTCCAATCTGGTTATTTTTTGGCATTACCTGATTTCTTTTGAATGGTTTTCTCAAAGCCATTGAAAGTTCACCTAAATTGGTATGAAAGCGAAAATCAGGTAAATCGCATAGCCTATTGCCGCAATTATGATTATGCCTATTCCTGTGACCTTTGCCATGGTCTCAAACTCTTTCCTGTCAGGCTTCTTGGCAATGACAAGCACGCGCCTGCTGTTTGCAATGAAAGCCCTGAGATTTTCCTTTATATTCAAAGCCATAAAAAAAACACCCTTGCAAATACGCATTAATGAAAAATCAATAAGGAAATAAGAAGAAAAAGGTTTTAAAAAGCAAGCAATGCAACAATCACTGGCTTTTTAGGTTGGAACAGAGGCAATGATGAGGTAAGCGACAAAACCACGGTATATATGATTATGGCTAACCGTTACGCTAACCGGGGTTCATCGAAATTATTCCTGTAAGTTTCCTTCTGCGGCGCAGCCGCAGCGCGCGCCGCTATAGGAATAATGGCCCTCAAGAAAAAGAAACAGGATCGCTATCATCTACCCTGCTTTAGCAGCGGAATTTCACGCTTGCAAAACTTTAAATAACAGTTTCTTACACTAGTTTTGTAATGCCGTTGATTGGAAAGATTGTAAAGCGGGATTTAAAGAAAATCACTGGAAATGAGCTTGGGGCTATTGTTAATCAGGCAAAAAGAGAACCCTCCAAAGTTAGGTATCTTTTACACCGGGGGTTAAATTATAGGCGATTAAGGGCAAGAGGATTTGATTTTGACTTACTGTCACGATTTCTGACTCCAGGGGAATTGTACGGGTTAGGTGCTCCAATTAATGAACTAAAATGGTGTATGCTCCGTAAGGGAGGAAAGAAGACAAGATATTTAGATTGGAAAGAACTTGAAAAGATGGGCGTTCCACCCATAGAATTATCTGCGGTTCAGATAGTTAACTCAGGGCTTTCCCCCAGAGAACTGATTCAAAAAGGTGTCCCTGCAGTAGAAGTTACAAAGGCTTTTAGAAAGCAAAGAGAAGTGGATGAAATTAGAATGGGATATAGGGCAAGAGGAGGAAAAACCATTAAAGCCTTATTGAGGCTGCATAGCCTTGGGGAATTAAAAAAAATGCATGTTCCAGTAAGACTGTTGCTGGAAGCAAAAGTACCATTACGCAGTTTGGTATCAGAAGGGTTTTCCCAACTAGAAATGCTAAAAGAAGGCGTGCTTGGCCCAGCGTTATTAGAAGCTGGCGGAAGAATCAAAAATATTATAAGAGATATTGACAATTCAACAACCGATAGTGAAAGGGCTGAGGTTGTTCGCGCTATTGTGAACGCTGAGTTTACGGCTGCTCATTTTTTATCAGGAGAAATTTCAGCCAGAACTCTGATTATGAAAGGCTTTTCGCTAAAAGATTTACACGACATGGGCTTTTCTGCTAAAGCGTTATTAAAAGAAAGATTTAAAGTAAAAGAGTTGATAGAAGCAACGTTTTCTCTTATGTCAATTCATGGGGCAGGAGTACCACTTTCAACCATGATTAGTCTTGTTCCAGCCCAAAGATTTTTAATTGAAGGATTCAGCCAAGATGAAATCAACCAGGCACACAGAGAACTAAAAAAACAAAGAAGTGCAGAGAAAATCGAAAAGCTAAAACAAAAAAGCTATAAACATAAAAAACAAATAAACGCGTCAAATTAAAGCATTTATCTTTTATATTGTCTAACGGCAATGATGAGTTTAATGCCTGCTGTGCAGAAACTGTTTTTGGCGCCAGATGTCATTTAGTTTTGCAGGTTTTTACCCGGTGAAATCTATTCCCAAATCAATTGGCTCAGACAAATCTATTTTGTCAAGGTCCTGCAGGTAAGGGAATTTCCCGCCGGCAATGACAACCATTGCCTGAATCTGGTTTCTTGGCAGATTATCGTCAATCATTGCGCCCCAAATAATATGGGCGTTGTTGCTTATCTTGCTTGAAACCGTTTCCACAATCATTTCGGCTTCGCGCAGGGTCATATCCACTCCGCCGATCACGTTCACCAAAGCGCGGTTTGCACCCGAAATGTCAACGTCCAAAAGCGGGCTTGTCAAGGCGTTTTCAACCGCCTCCAAGGCGCGTGCCTCACCCCTTTCGTCTGTATGCGATTCACCCAAGCCAATCATTGCCGCGCCGCCCCTGCTCAAAATTGTCCTGAGGTCGGCATAGTCGAGGTTTATGAGCCCTGGCTTTGTGACCATTTCGGTAATGCCTTTGACGGCGTTTGTAAGCACTTCGTCCGCAACCTTGAAGGCGGCATTTACCGGAAGGTCAGGCGCAATCTCGAGAATCTTGTCATTTGGAATCACGATAACGGTATCGGCGTTTTTTCTCAAGGCGGCAAGGCCTGTCAAGGCATTCTCCATCCTTTTCCTGCCTTCAACAGTGAAGGGGATTGTGACAACGCCTATTGTAAGCGCCTTCATTGCCTTCCCTATTTCCGCAATCATGGGGGCAGCGCCCGTGCCTGTCCCACCACCCATTCCGCACGTTATAAAGATAAGGTCTGAATCTGCAAGCACTTCCTTGAGCTGGCTGAGGGACTCGCGTGCCGCGGCCTCTCCAACACTCGGGTCTGAACCTGAGCCAAGGCCCCTTGTGAGTTCCCTTCCAATAAGCATCTTTTTGTCGGCAACTGTGCTCAAAAGGTCCTGCGCATCGGTGTTAATCGCAAATGTCTCGGCACCGGTGATTCCAATCTCGGTCATTCGCTCAATTGTATTGCAGCCGCCGCCTCCAACGCCTACCACCCTGATTTTTGCCTTGGCTGTTTCAAGAAGCTTTATCAGTTCCTCATTGTCATGAGTCAGCTTTATCTTTTTCTTTGCTTTGACAGGCTCTTTTTTTGCCCTTTTAATGGCCTTGCTTACAATGCTCTCCAATTAAGGCACCCCCGAACTATAAATGAATAAAGTATAATCCCATTGAAAACAAATTTAAAGCGATTAGTCGGTGAATTAAACATAATTAAGGCAATTATACATAATCGAATTTTTGGGCTTTTTTGGAAAAAACAGGCAAAAACAGGGGCGGCCGCCTGCAAGAAACTTTTGGAAAAAGTTTCATCAAAAAAAGTGGCAATAAATATGCCTTATATGCCGCAAGGAAAGCTATTTGCGCAAATCACACGAAGGCAACCGCAATCCATTCGCCGACAAGATAGGTTACGGCTATTACCGCAGCGGCTATTGCAATGTGCTCGGCGACCGCTGACCAGGGGTTTTCTTTTCTTTTCAGGGCAATCCTGTAGCTGAAAACCGCAAGCAAGATTGCACCAAGGCCTATGTTTGCAATCACCGCGTCGTGGAGCGGAAACAAGAGAACTGGCACCAGGAAAATTATTGCCACGGAGAATTTTGTCAGGAAAGTCGCGGCCATTGACGCCCAGATGTCCTTGCTTTTTTTTCCGCCTGATTCCTCGGAAAGGTGCATGCCCATTGAATCGGAGAACGCGTCGGCAATGGCAATCGTGATTATTCCGCCTATTACGGCAAGCGTTGAGCCTGTGCCGGCATAAAGCCCGACCATGAGCCCAAGCGTGGTTATCACGCCTGAAGCCAGCCCAAAGCTGAAGCCGGCCCTTATTGAGTCCTGAACCCTCGCTTTCATCGCAGAAAAATAGCGCTTTGGTGCTTAAAAGGCTTTGCGCGAAGCGCATTTTTCCCAAGGCTTTTTTGCCAAAGCAAAAAAGGCTTTGTGAGAACTAAAGGAAAGGGTTTTATTTGAGGAAAAACTAATTTACTTTATGGCAAAGGCTTGGCCCAAGGGCTTTCAGGTTGTGGCAATAACGCCTGCGTG
This sequence comes from archaeon, assembly GCA_041645325.1. Taxonomy (GTDB): domain Archaea; phylum Iainarchaeota; class Iainarchaeia; order Iainarchaeales; genus JAFCCL01. The sequence continues at coordinate 13,329 of JBAZQI010000012.1, read as the reverse complement.
GAATGAAGCAAAGCTCCTTGCCCCTGTGATAAGTGACCTGCACGAATGCAAAAAGCAAGGCCTGCTGGCGGAGGTAATCGTGGTCGATGACGGCAGCACAGATTCGACGGCACAGGTTGCAAAAAATGCGGGGGCGGACAAAGTCATAAGCCTGAAGGAAAATCGGGGGAAGACAAATGCTGTTGCCCAGGGCGTTGAATATGTTACGGAAAAGTACGCGCCGAGGAGCAGTTTCAAAAATGCGGGCAAGTGGATGCAAAGAATGGACAGAACCATAGTGGTTATGATTGACGCTGACATAAAGGGAATCAGGCCGGAGCAAGTGGTAAGGCTTGTAAGGCCGTTGCTAAAAGTGCCAAACGGAAAAATAAGAAAATGCCTGAATATGGTAATCGGAACGAGAGTGAGGGGAAGCCAGCTTTTGGATTATCAGCAGTTTAATGGGGAACGTGCGATAAGGCTGCGGTCATTGCAGGCGATGAGAAGGGGCACAAAAAAATGGAAGACATTGATTTCAATAGGGTACAGTCTGGAAACAGTCCTGAACAGGCTCATTCCAAAAGCAAGTTATGCAAACACTGGTTTTCACTTGGGAAGAGAGGCAGGCATAACGCATCGTTCAACGGTTGTAGGAATGAACATAGAAAAAGCAAGGGAACTCCTTGAAATAAGAAAGAAACAGGCAGACTGCCTGCGGGAGATAAGAAGAATCAGCAGGGCACAGACAGGCAACAGAAAAGTGCCCGGGCAAAAACGCAAAATATAGGCTGGATTGCCTGCAAAACCAAAAAGGCCTAATCCAGCGAGAAGGCGAAGGTTACCAACAACCAATAAAAAGGGGTTAGAACTTATTATGGAACTGTTTTAATATGGGAAAAGAATTCGAACAAACCGTGAAATGCATAAAGGGCTTGAAGATTCAGGGCAGCAGCAATGTGAGAAAGGCCGCGGTGCAGGCCTTGAAGAAAAGCGTTTCGGAGAGCAGGGCAAAGACCCTTATTGCGTTCAGGCGCGAATTGCAGAGACACTGCCTTGAAATCCTGAAGGCAAGGCCTACAGAGCCTGAGACAAGGACGGCATTGAGGATTATTCTTAAGGCAGGCTCCCTGCATTCAAGGGATTTGCAGGAGGTCAGGCACCATGTGCTCTCGGTGATAGGGAACTATGAGGCAGACAGGAAGGAGGCCATGGAAAAAATTGCATTGTATGGAAGCAGGCTTATCGAAAAAGGCGACACGCTTTTGACGCACTGCCATTCGAGCACTGTTGAGGAAATTTTTAAAAAGGCGAAGAGGAAAATAGAAATGGTTTATTGCACTGAAACAAGGCCGTTGTTCCAGGGAAGGATTACTGCGGCAAATTTGGCAAAGGCAGGCATTCCGGTAACGCTAATCGTTGATTCCGCCGCAGACAAGTTCATGCATCCTGTTGACAAGGTCTTTGTGGGATGCGATGCAGTGCTGAGCAATGGAAGCATTGTGAACAAGATTGGCACAACGCATATTGCAATGAGCGCAAAAAAGCACCACAACCCTTTTTTTGCCTGCACGTCTTCGCATTGCTTTGACCCCGCAACTTATTTCGGCTTTGAGGAAAAAATCGAGGAAAGGGACCCTGAAGAGGTCTGGAAAGAAAGGCCGAAAAAAGTGCACATAAGGAACCCTGCATTTGACATTGTGGACGCTTTTTACGTGCAGGCAATTGTTTCCGAAATCGGCGTTTTTGACCCGGAGAACTTTGCAATGGAAATGTACCACAGGCTGGAGCTTGGCGCAAGGCAGGAACCTTTCATGGGATTGCTTGACTTAGCCAGGAAAAGGATGCCTTGAAAAAAAGAGGGGATAAAATGGGAAGGTTTTTTGACAAAGCAAGAAGAGGAAGGGAAAGGGCAGCCGGGAAAAGAAGGACAACCAGAAGTATTGGAGAGGCCAAGATGCGTAATGCAATGTTTCAAGCACATGAGGTTCTTGACAAAATTAACTTTGAAGATAGGGCCAGGGAAATTGTCCAAATCTATAATTTTGACAAAGTTAAAGGCGCTAGTTTAAGGGGAAAGTGCCGCAGGATGATGCAGCGCGAAATGAAAATGCACCTGCTTGGGCGCATCACTGGAAGAAACAATGCTGAAAAGCAAATGCTTTCCCTGCTCAAAAGGGCATCAAGGATAGAGCTTGGCATTCGGGGCTATGGAAGAGGCCAAAAGTGCCCAATAAGGGAAGCCATAGAGCTGTACACTGCAGCTTTGGGGATTGTGGAACAGGTAGTGCATGAAATTGGAGAAAAAAAAGCGCGAAAAGCTGAAATCCCAACAGAGTGGCTGATAGGAGAAACTATACATCTGAGCAGCATTTCACAAGAAAATCCAAGAGCATTTGTTAAGCTGAGGACATCATTGCTTTCGGTAGCCGCAAGAATGGCAGCCGAAAAAGCAGAGTCATTAAAGCCAAAAGCAGGCGTTTTTGCACACGAAGGCTTTAACAGGATTTCAAACGCGGTTGCAAAAGCCCTTCCGCTCAGATAAACGGCAAAGGGTTTTTGGCAAGGGCAACGGTTGCAGCAAATTCCTGAAAGTCACTGCAATCCAAAATCGCGTTTTAGCTTTGAAATGTTCACGCCCGGGTTCCCTGCTGCAAATGCAGCGCTTCCGATTACAAGCACGTCGGCACCTGCCTCAAGAACTGCTTTGCCTGTTTCGGCATTGACACCGCCGTCCACCGAAACCAGCACTGGCAATTTTTCTGAATCAACTTTTTTCCGAAGCAAAGATACCTTTTCAAGGCATTCAGGCAAAAGGCCCTGGCCACCAAAGCCTGCCTTCACGCCCATCACCAGCACAAGGTCTGCCTCGGCAAGAAAAGGAAAGGCCTTTTCTGCAGGCGTTTCTGAATCCAGGGCAATGCCTGCTTTTTTCCCCAGGGAATGAATTTCATCAATTGCGTTTCCCGGCTTGCGGCAGGCCTCAAGATGAAAAGTGATTGCATCTGAGCCTGCTTCCGCAAACCTTGCAAGAAAGCGCTCAGGCTTTTGAATCATCAAATGCGTGTCAAAAAACAGTTTGGTTTTGCTTCGCAGCGATTTTATGACAGGGAAGCCGAAAGAAATGTTTGGGACAAAAACGCCGTCCATTACGTCAATGTGCAGCCACTCAGCCTCTTTTTCCAGGGAAGAAAGCTGCCTTGCCAAATCGCAAATGTCCGAAGAAAGAATCGAGGGCGCAATAAGCTTCATCGGCAAACAAATGTAATGGCGCTAAATTTAAATAAACAATCAGTGATTCGCCAATTTGGGAAAATAAAAATAATAAAGGCAAAAGAGTTTCTGGATAAACAGGAAATTTAAGTGGCCAGGAGCCGCACTTATCAACCCTAAAACTTCAAAATCGCTTATCAGCCCTAAAAACTTCAAAAGTGTGCTCGTGCCTTTCAACGACGTAGTGGATGTCCTTTAGAGTGGACCATATGTTATGCACATATAATTCAAAATTGTTTGACGGGTCTTCGAGAGGAGGCACCCTGACATTAAGCCTGATAAAATATGGCCTGGCTTGATTTTCAAGCGCCAAAATCTCGCGGTAAATCAGCTGTATCCTTCTATTGAAAGCGGCGAATTGCTTTCGCCCCTCTTTTGTTTTAACCTGCGAGGCAAGCTTCCAAAAGGCGGTAAATTCTGAATCCAATTCGTCTACTTTGGACTGAAGAGCCGTGCCAGTTTTTTTAAATTCCCTTAGCTTTGCAGCCCTTTGCCTCAAAGGAAGCGCCCTGAATTCTTCTGAAAAAAAATTCCTGGGAACCCTGCTGAAAGGAATAAATTTCCGATGCATATTAAGAAATACAGCCTAGGAATTTTAAAAGCTAAGCCAATTATTTTAAATAAACAACTTTGCCCAATTGATAGCGGGTTTCATTGGGCTTGAAAACTGTTTTTGCAGGCATAAAATTGCGCAATCCCACCGTTTTGGCAAGCGGCATTCTTGGCACAAATTTTGAATTGATGAAAAGGGTTTTTGAGGAAGGGGGAGCTGGCGCTGTAACAATGAAAAGCATCGGCCCTGCTGAGAGAATGGGGCATGCAAATCCTTCTGTAATGGAATGGGAGCATGGCCTGATTAATGCGGTCGGGCTTCCAACGCCAGGCTTCCGGAACATGGAGGAAGAATGGCGTGAGCTTGAAAAAAGGGACTTTCCGCTTATTGCAAGCATTTACGGCGCTTCGGTGGAAGAATTTGCGCTTGTTGCAAAAAGTGTTGCATTGCACAGGCCGGATGCAATTGAGGTGAACATAAGCTGCCCGAACACGAAAAAAGAGGGCATGGTTTTCGGGGTAAATGCCGAAGATTCCGCCGCTGTTGTCAAAGCTGTAAAAAAAGAAATTGGCGCAATTCCCCTGATTGCAAAGCTCACGCAGCAGGCCTGGAACATCGGGCAAATTGCAATCGCCTGCGAAAAAGCCGGTGCCGATGCGATTTCAGCAATTAACACTGTTCCCTCAATGCTGATTGACATTGATGCGAGAAAGCCTGTGCTTGCAAACAAATTCGGCGGCTTGAGCGGGCCGGCTGTAAAGCCTATTGCATTGAAGTGCGTTTACCAGATTTTTGAGGCAGTGAAAATCCCAATTCTTGGAATGGGCGGCATTTCCACCGGAAAAGACGCGATTGAATTTGTGATGGCCGGCGCAACAGCAGTGGGAATTGGCAGTGGAGTACACTACAGGGGCATTGATGTGTTCAAAAAAGTGTGCGATGAAATGGAGCAATGGATGCGCGAAAACAGATTGGATAACCTGGAAGAGATAATGGGATGCGCGCATGAATAGAAAAATAAACAGGGATGATAAAAGCAAAAGCCGGTTTGAGGGCACAGCCGGAAGGCTGAAAAGGGCGGTTCCATACGAAGAAAGGAGAGCCAAAATGGCCAGGAGATTTGCAATCAGGAAGCTAAATGCCATGAAGCTCGCCGAACTGGCAAAAGACCTAAAGGAAAGCCAGGGGCTGGAAAACAGTGTATATAACAGGGCATTACTGACACAGGAAATACAGAAAGGGCTTTTGACCAGAATAAAACCCGAAAACAGGTCGCCTGTTGAAAAAAGGCTGTTGAATTTCCTGGGAGAGCTAACAACATTTGAGGAAAGGCTGGCGAAGGTCACTGAATACGGGATTTTCTTTCCAGACGCAATAGAACTCTATGACAGGGCGATAGGCATATGCGAACAGATGATTGCACTGAAAAGGAGCCAAGCATTCGAAAAGAGATGGGCAAAAAAGCTTGGGAGCTTCCAGGGCAGAAAAAGATGGCTTGAAACGCGCCGGGATATAAGGCCGGACAGCAAAACAATGGTGGAAAGGCAGGAGCTGGCAAGCCTTGCCATAACTGCAAGCGAGTACGCAAGTGTGTTAAGAAACAACTGCCGGGAGTTCATAAGCATTGGCTTTGCAAAGATTGACATTGTAGTTAGGGAAGCCTTCAAGGGGGCAGCGCATGATTGACACTGTTATTTTGGACTGGTCGGGCGTTGTGAGCGACGACTGGGCGCTTACTTTTGCCGCGGGCAACGATATTCTGCAGGAGCTTGGCCTGAAAAGGCTTTCGGAAAAAAGGTTCAGGGAACTGTATGAGCTGCCATGGATGCGCTTCTACGAAAAGCTTGGCGCCGTGGTTGACGTTAAAGAGGAATACGAAAGATGGGCAAGGGTTTACCCAAAGTATTCGGGTGAGGAAAAGCCGTTTCCTTTTGCGGGAAAGGCGATTGAATGGCTTAAAGCCAGGGGAAAAAAGGTCATCGTGTTCAGCGCCAAAACGCAGGAGCATCTTGAGCAGGAAATCAGCGGGTATGGCCTCAAAAGCCTGATTGACTACAGCTATGGAAGCAACGAGGACAAAGGGAAAAAAATTCATTTACTTGTTGCAAGGCACGAGATTGAAAAGAAAAGCGCAATCTATGTCGGCGACATGGTGCACGACATTGAAACTGCAAGGCAGGCCGGCATCAGGAGCGTTGCCGTTTTGTCGGGGTATGACTCAAGGGAAAAGCTTGAAAAGGCAAAGCCGGACTTTATCATCAAGGATTTGGGAGAATTGCCTGCGCTTATTGAAAAGCTGGAGGCGGAAGAAAAATGACAGGGCTGCCAAAAATGGTTCCAATAAAAATAATTGAGCAGGAAACTCCTAGCATTAAAACATTTTATTTGGATTGTTCAATGAATGCGCTGCCGGGGCAGTTTGCAATGATTTGGATTCCAGGCTGCGACGAAAAGCCGTTCACGCTCACAGCGGCAGGCAAAGAGTGCGCAGTGACAGTGCAGCGCAAGGGAAAATTCACTGAAAAAATTTTTGCATTAAGGCAGGGGGACAAAATCGGGATAAGAGGCCCATACGGAAACGGATTTGAAATAAAGGGGGTGAAACACGCCTGCATTGTTGCGGGGGGCTGCGGGGCAGCGCCAATACTCCTGCTTGCGCAAGAACTGCAAAAAAACAAAATTAAAACAACAATCATTAACGGCGCAAAAACCGGCAAAGAATGCCTCTTCGGCAAAAAGCTTGCAAAAACAACAAATGAATTCTACATAACCACGGATGACGGCAGCCTTGGGGAAAAGGGGTTTGCAACCGAAGCGCTTGAAAGGCTGCTTGCAAAGGAAAAATTTGACTGTGTTTTTTCCTGCGGCCCTGAGGGAATGATGAAAAAGGTTTTTGCCGCATGCGAGAAGGCAGGGGTTGAATGCCAGCTCAATTTGGAACGCTTTATGCGCTGCGCTTTCGGGGTTTGCGGTGCCTGCGCAATGGGAAAATGGCTTGTTTGCAGGGACGGGCCTGTCTTCACTGGCAAGCAACTGCGAAAAATCCCGCAATTTGGGGAAAGCGCAATGCTCAAGTCAGGCAAAAATGTTTCGTTGAAGGAGTTTGCGGATTGGCGTTCCGAATGATTAATCGGGTGAAATTATGAATATCTTCAGAAAAATAGGCTCTTTTTTTCCTAGAAAAAAAATTTACAGGGGCGGGGCCGGAAAAAATGTTTTGGTTGCACGAAAAGTTAAGAAAAGGCAAAAGATGACCATCGATATCAATGATGAAAGTGGATATGCCCGCGGCTTACATGGACAGGCGTTTGATTTGCGCATTTTGAAGGGCAAACACGAGGCAAGGCTTGTAATAAAAAAATACCATCTTGGCAACCAGACAAGGAAAGCGGAAAGAGAGTTTGAGCTTTTTCAACAGCTTAAAAGGCTTGGGCTTGCCGTTCCGCCAACAATAAGGCTTGTGGAAATTAACGGCAAAAAATATGTTGCCCTCACGGACCTTTCAAAATTTGGGCAAATTCAAACAAAAGATGAGGAAGACGTTTACCTGCTTTTAGGCAAAGAAAGGGGGAATGAAATGAAAAGCTATACTAAAAGCCAGAATGAAAGGGCGGCAGAAGCAGGGATAGTACTTCGTGACTGTTGGGAGTATGTAATTGACCCCCAACAAAAAACAGCAAGGGCATTCATTTTGGATTTGGAGCATTGCAGAAACCTTCGGAGCGCTTGAAGGAAATTGCCGGGCGGCAATGGCAGGGATTGTTTTAAAAAAGCATTTGGAGCAAATTATTAGGTGGGCTTTGATTGCATCCTAAACGGCAACAGCTATGGGAAGAAATCGGCGCTTGGCAGGAAGATTTTGAGGCAAGGCTTGCCAAGTCCATTGCAGGCAGAAGGCTTCCCTCCAAGGACATTATAAGCATTGACGATTTTTCAACCAATGACCTTGAAATGATTTTTGAAAGCACAAAAATGTTCAAGGAATTCGTGGTAAAGCCTGACAAGAAAATCAACCTTTTGAAGGGAATGTCCCAGATAAACTTTTTCTTTGAGGACAGCACAAGGACAAGGGTTTCGTTCGAGCTTGCCGGAAAGCACCTGAGCATTGACACAATCAACATTTCGGGAAAAGGCAGCAGCATGGACAAGAAAGGCGAAACGCTTAATGACACCGTGAGAACGCTTGATTCCATGCACGCCGACGTGATAATCCTGAGGCACAGCAAGGCCGGAACGCCAAAAATGATTGCAAGCCAGATTGACATGCCTGTCATAAACGGGGGCGACGGCTGGCACGAACATCCCACGCAGGCAATGCTTGACCTTTACACAATGTGGGAAAAGAAAGGCAGGGTAAAAGGCCTTAATGTTGTGATTGTAGGGGATGTAAAGCACAGCAGGGTGGCAGGCTCGCTTATAAGGGCTTTGAACAAGTTCGGCGTTGAGCCGAGGATTGCGGGACCGCCGACACTCATTCCATTCGGATTGGAAAAAGTGTTCAAGTGCAGGGTTTTTTACAACCTTGACGAGGCCATAAAGGGCGTTGATGTTGTTTATGCCTTAAGGATTCAGCTTGAGAGGGCTGCGGGCGCGGAGATTCCGACAGTGAGGGAATACAGCAAGTGCTATTGCATTACTCCGGCAAGGCTTGCAATGGCAAAGCCTGACGCAATAGTGATGCATCCCGGCCCCATAAACCGCGAGGTGGATTTGAGGACGGAGGTAATGGAGGGCAAGCAAAGCGTTGTTGAAGAGCAGGTTGAAAACGGCTTTGCATTAAGGCTTGCGCTGCTTTACCTTTTGCTCGGGGGCGACAGAAGATGACTTCGCTGATTATAAGGAACGGAAGGGTGATTGACCCTGCAAACAAAATAGACGCTGAAATGGATGTTTTTGTAAAAGACGGAAAGATTGCAGGGCTTGAAAAGGGCATCAGGGAAAAAGCCGACAAAATCATTGACGCAAAAGGCTTAATCGTGTGCCCCGGCCTGATTGACATGCACGTGCATCTGAGGGAGCCTGGAAGGGAAGACAAGGAAACCATTGCAACCGCCTCAAGGGCAGCCGCAAAAGGCGGCTTTACAACAATTGCCGGAATGCCGAACACAACGCCTGACGCCGACAACCAGACAGTTATAGAATTTGTGCTGAGCAGGGCAGGCCGCGACGCGGTCGTCAATGTCCTGCCGATTGGCGCAATCACAAGGAAAAGGGAGGGCCATCAGCTTGCCGAAATAGGCGAACTCAAAAAAACAGGCGCGGTTGCCGTGAGCGATGACGGCGCAGACATACAGGATGCCAATGTGATGAGGAGGGCGCTTGAATACTGCACAATGTGGGACATGCCTGTTTTGTCGCACAGCGAGGACAAGAACCTCAGCGCAGACGGCACGATGCATGAGGGCCTTGTTTCGACAGAGCTTGGGCTGCCCGGAAAGCCGGCTGCCGCCGAAGAGGTCATGGTTGCAAGGGAAATCATCCTGAGCAATGCGGCAAACTGCCCGATTCATTTTTGCCATGTTTCAACGCAGGGAAGCGTTGAACTGATAAGGCTTGCAAAAAAGAGGGGGCAGAAGGTTTCAGCCGAAACCTGCCCGCATTATTTCACCCTGACTGACGAGGCTGTCAGGGGCTACAATGCAAACGCAAAGGTCAATCCGCCCCTGAGAAGCAAAGAGCACCTTGAAGCGGTTATTGCGGGGCTCAGGGACGGCACCATTGATGCAATAGCCTCGGACCACGCGCCGCACCTGCTTGTCGAAAAATTCCTTGAATTTGACTTCTGCGAAAACGGCATTGTCGGCCTTGAAACAAGCCTTGGGCTTGTTCTCACAAAGCTTGTGCATTCAAAGGTTCTGGCCCTGAGTGATGCTGTTGCCAAGATGACCTGCAATCCCGCAAAAATCCTGCACCTGGATAAGGGAACATTGGGCAAAGGCAAGGATGCTGACATCACAATCATTGACCTGAATGCCGAGGAAATCGTGGACCCGGGCAAATTTGAGAGCAAGGGCAGGAACACGCCGTTTGGAGGAATGAAACTGAAAGGAAAAGCCGTTTACACTATTGTTGCAGGCAAGGTTGTAATGGAAAAAGGGAAGGTTGCCTGAAGCACGGGTTAATGAAAAAGATTGATTTGTAAAAAATGGAGTTGAATTGTCGGATGAGTGTATTTCAACCCAAGGGTAGCCCCAGAAGAGGGCGTGAGAATATTTCGCCAGGAAAAAGGGAAAGGGAGGCAAGTAGAGGAAAAAGCAGAAGAGAAAAGGAAAGGCGAGGAAAGGGAAAACCGGTTTATGTTATGGGAAATAGGCACCATGAGCCATTGCAATTAAGGCGTATTGGTAGAGGATGGTTTCCAGATATTTCAAGGGAGAGTTTGGATTACCTAAGATTTTGCGGAACATCAAACTTTCTGGGATCCGGAAATGTGGTTACGTTAGTAGGAGAAAAGACATCTGAAACACAAACTTGCTTTCGCGTGAATATGGGTAATCCAAGAACCAAAAAAAGTGTTTATTTTGGAACTTTTTTAGTAGATCTGGAACAAAAAACTATAACAAAGAGCTGAAAAAAATGAATTCAAGGGAAAAGCTTTGCATTGAATTGTTTGACATCGGCGCCGTGAAATTCGGCTTGTTCACTTTGAAAAGCGGGCTATTGAGCCCTATTTACATTGATTTAAGGGTGCTTGTTTCCCACCCGAATGTTCTGCGCGATGTTGCCTCAGAGTTGATTAAGCTGACAAAGCCAGTGCACTTTGACAGGATTGCAGGCATTCCGTACGCAGCGATTCCGATTGCAACGGCGGTCAGCCTGCAGGCAAACTATCCGATGATTTACCCGAGAAAAGAGCAGAAGGGATACGGCACAAAAAGGGAAATAGAGGGCGAATTCAAGCCTGGAGAAACGGTGCTTGTTTACGACGACCTGATTACCACCGGGGCAAGCAAGTTTGAGGCAATTGCCCCCCTGGAAGAAGCCGGCTTGAAAGTGAAAGACATAATTGTCCTGATTGACAGGGAACAGGGCGGCACAAAAGAACTGTCGGAAAAAGGCTATAGCCTTCGTTCAGTGTTGAAAATCGGCGAAGTGCTTGAAGCACTGAAAAAAAACAAGAAGGTTTCCGAAACTCAATTCGCCGAAATCAAAAAGTATTTTGAAAACCCGGAAGAATGGGGCAAAAACAGGTAGGCGAAAAAATGAATACCATAAGAGTTAAAAAGATTGTCACAAGAGAGGGAACGAATATCTTAAGGGCTGAATTCAGGAAACAAAAAGAAAGAAGAAGAACCCCGCTCCCGACACCAACAACTGAAGTTCTTTTGAAATTAAGAAGGGCAAGAGTAAAAAGCATCCATGAAATGGGGGATGATTTGGAAGCTGCCAATGCTTACAGAAGAAGCGTTATTTCGATTGCTTTGGAACAGGCAGGCGTTAGGAGAAACTTTGAGGAAAAAAGAGGTAGAGTAATTGCTGCTCTTGAACCAAGTCTTGAATCAGGCACAGACATTCACGATGCTTGTGTCCGTAAATTAGTTATCGGTGGGGGGTCAAAGGTTAATTTAAGAAGAGAAAAAGCAAAAGAGTGGATTGGCGAGCCGCTTGTCGGCGAGGCTGCAATGTCAGACGATTTACGTGCAGCTTCACGCTCGGCAAGAAGAGGCAATGAAAAGAGAAGAATTATTAGAATTTTGGGTCCTAAAGCAGGAAACAGATTTTGGGCTTGGTTTACCGTGCTACGGTCAGTTCCGACTAAGTCGGTTTGAAATTGCATTTGCCGGGGGTTGTTATGGAAAGAATAATCAAATCCGATAGGAGTGTTATTCCTGCCTGCGATGTTTCTGAAATGAAACAATTTGAAACGCTTGTAAGCGAGACTGCGGGCGTGAAAGGAATCGGCGCCTACAAAATCGGATTCCAGCTTGCGTTAAAATATGGTTTGCCAAAGCTTGTAAAGGCGGCAAGGGCTTTTACCGAAAAGCCGTTGATTTACGACCACCAGAAAGCGGCTACAGACATTCCTGACGTTGCGGAAAAATTCGCCGCGGTGTGCAAGGAATCGGGAATTGATGCCGTGATTTTTTTTCCCCAATCCGGCCCTGAAACGGAAAAAGCGTTTATCCTGGCGGCGCAAAAAGCGGGCTTGGGCGTAATAGTCGGCGGGGAAATGACGCACAAGGGCTATTTGCAGGCGGATAATGGTTTCCTGCTCAACGAAGCGCCGAAAAGAATGTATGAAATTGCAGCTGGATTGGGCGTGACAGACTTTGTGGTTCCGGGAAACAAGCCGGAAAAAATCGCTTTCTACAGGCAGTTCCTGGAATCAAAGGGAGTGAAGCCAGTGCTCTATTCCCCGGGGCTGGTTGCCCAAGGCGGGGAAATAACGGAAAGTGCAAAAGCAGCCGGCGAAAAATGGCATGCAATAGTGGGAAGGGCATTGTACGAAGCGCCAAGCATAAAAAAGGCGGCAGAAGAAATGGGGGGCAAATTGTAACGGCGTTTTTTATGAAGCCGAGGATTGGAGTAATGGGCAGCGCAACTGGTGCGCATTCTGCAGAATTGCTTGCAAAAGCGGCGGCAGTGGGAAAGGCGATTGCAGAAAGGGATTGCATTTTAATGTTCGGGGCAACCATTGGATTGCCTTTGGCTGCAGCAAAGGCAGCAAGCGAAGCTAATGGCTTTGTCCTGGGGGTCAGCCCGGCGGCAAACGGGCAAGAGCATTTGGAAAAATACCATTATCCTGTTGAAGCGTGCAATGCAGTGGTTTACACAGGCTTCGGCTACAGCGGCAGAAACGTTGTTCTGGTGCGAAGCTGCGACGCAATAATAATCATTGGCGGCAGGATTGGCACAATGGGCGAATTCAGCATTGCTTACGCAGAAGAGAAGCCCATTGGCGTCCTTGAAGGAAGCACCGGCCTTGCCGGAAAAATAAGGGAAATTGAAAAAGAAGTGCTCTGCAAGGAAAAGCCGACAAAAATAATCTTTGAAAGCAATCCGGAAAAGCTGGTGGAAAAGCTGCTGCGAGAACTGAAAGGGGAAAAGTGATTGGATGGCAGAAGAGCTCCCTTGGGAGTTGAGGCGGGATAGCTTGAGTTCTTTTTCCCATGATTGCTATCCCCCTTTACAGAATTTGGAGCAAAATCTTGTCCTCGCGAAACACTATTTCAAAGACCCCCGGCTGAGCGCTTTTAGAAGAAACTTCTTCTCTATTGCGCAATCCATTGGAGAAATTCATGACAATTTTGACAGAGTTAGAGCGCGTGAAGAACCGCCCCCTGAAGCAGAATTGAATCAACAGTTGGCCAGCTACAGGCAGGCAGTGGAAAGCAAAAATAGGGAAATGGCTTCAATGCTAGGAAAGCTTGAAGCATTTCATATGAGGAATAAAAAGCGAATGTCGGCTGAAGCCAATGGGCACCTCAGAACAGCGTTAAGAATGGCAAAAGAGTATCTGTCCCAGTTCCCTGCGCAAGACCTTGGAAGGAAGATTAGGGTAGAAGCAAAGCCCCAAAACATTTTCG
>JBAZQI010000011.1:0-34233 GCA_041645325.1 archaeon | reverse complement strand
CTTTCTCAACGTGTGCATGCCGTTCATACAGCCAAACCACCGCATTCTTACAATTGAAGACACGAGGGAGCTAATGTTGCCCCCGTTCCTGCACTGGGTGCCATTGACAACAAGGGAGCCAAATCCAGAGGGAAAAGGCGGCGTTACCATGCTCGACCTGTTGGTGAACAGCCTGAGAATGAGGCCTGACAGGATAATTGTCGGCGAAATCCGAAGGCAAAGAGAGGCAGAGGTAATGTTTGAGGCAATGCACACAGGGCATTCTGTGTACACAACGTTCCATGCAAACACGGCCGAAGAAACGATAAGAAGGTTTGTCAATCCGCCTGTAAACATCCCGCCCACAATGCTTGAGTCAGTGCACCTCAATATAGTGATGTTCAGGAACAGGCGTTTGGGCGTGAGAAGAATACTGCAGGTTGCCGAATTTTTGCCGGAAAGGCGCGGCGGCAAGGACGAGATTAAGGCAAACGTGCTTTACAGGTGGCGCGGCTCAGACGACCAGATAGTGCCGCATGGCGAAAGCATAAGGCTGTTTGATGAACTCTCAATGCACACAGGCTTCAGCAGGGGCGAAATAGACGAAGAGCTTGCCAGAAAACAAAACGTGATAGCCTGGATGCTCAAGTTTGACCTGCATGATGTTACGGATGTGGGAAGGGTAATGGCAAGCTATTACCGCGATCCGGAAGAGGTCATGTCAATGATTCAAAAAGGCGAGGCGCCGCAAAAAGGCGCCGATGCGGAAGAAAAGGCAAAGGAAGGGCAGTGAAGCGGAGGAAAAAAATGGCAAAAATGATTCCTGTTGCGCCAGTGCCATTGCCGCTGCTTAAGGCGATTAGCAGGCCATTCCTCCGCATGGCGTCAAACACAGGCAAAATTTTTCCCCAGCTTGGCTTCCAGCTCAGGCAGGCGGAAATTGACCTGAATGAAAACGAATACGGCGCAATAATGATTTTCCTCGTAATCTTTTACACCATTTTCTTCAGCACGCTCCTAACCCTGCTCTTAAGCAAGGTAATGCCCGACAAATTCCTTATTGTCGGAATAGGCCTGGGCCTCTTCATGGGGGTCATGGTCTTCGTGCAGATAATAATGTATCCGGCGCTTCAGGTCAAGAAAAAGGTGAGGGCTGTGGAAAAAAACCTTGTGTTTGCGCTAAGGGCAATCCTTGTCCAGATAAAAAGCGGCGTGTCGCTTTTTGACAGCCTGGCAATGGTGGCCAGGGGAGATTATGAGGCAATAAGCGAAGAATTCCAGAAAGCCGTTGACGAAATAAACACAGGGACGCCGGAACAGGCAGCAATTGAAAGAATGAGCGAAAACAACCCAAGCCCCTTCCTCAGGAAGTCCTTGTGGCAGATAGTCAACGGCATGAATGCAGGGGCTGACATAAGCGACGTTTTGTCTGAAACTGTAAGCTCGATGATACGCGAACAAAAAATCGCAATAAACAAGTACGGCTCGCAACTGCGTGTTTTAAGCCTCATGTACATGATGATTGGGGTAATAATGCCGGCGCTTGGCGTAACTCTCCTGATAATACTGTTCACTTTCCCAATGGTCGGTGACGCGGTTGCAAAAATGCCCGCACTCAACGATGCAACAGTGCTGCTTCAAAACGCCCTGCCTGGCGAAACATACGCAAAAGGCGATTATATAACAGGGCTTGAGGGAATGCAGGATTACACCGGCGAAACGCTAAAAATAAAGGTGGAAAACATTGAATGGAAAAAAGCGCTGTTTGTATTGACAAAAGAAGATGACAGCCCGATAGAAAGCATCACAGTTTACGATGTGGGCGCAAACCTGAGGGACGAATTCAAGACAAGCGACGGCAGGAAACTGTTCGGCGAAAGCCTCAAAATAAAGTCAATAGGAAAAAATGTCTTCGGGCAGAACCAGGTTGAAATCACAAGGCTTGAGCCAACCCAGCTCATATTCTGGGGGCTTTTGGCGCTGGTTGCCATAATGGAATTTATGTACATTGGCATAATCAAAAGCAGGAGACCAAGCATAATAGGGTGAAAAAAATGAGCGTATATGACAGAATCGCATCGTTCATCCCGACCAGCATAACCGCGGCATTTGAGCGCGAGCTGAAATATGTAGGAATACGGGTCGGGGAAAAGCAATTCGTGGGATTCGTGCTTGTGTTCGGGATTGGCATCTCAATAGCAGTGGCTGTAAACGCCTGGCTTTTCTTAAAATTCTCGCCCATTATAACATTCCTTGCAACATTTGCGGCGTTTGCCGGCGGCATATACTTCTGGCTGAGCCAAACAGCGGAAAAAGAAGGAAAGCAGGTTGAGCGCATCCTCCCTGATGTCCTTGAGCTGATTGCAAGCAACGTAAAATCAGGGCTTACAACAGAAAGGGCCTTGTTTTCGGCCGCAAGGCCGGAATTCGGCCTCATCTCGGAAGAACTCAAGAACGCAAGCAAGGAAATAATGTCAGGCGCAAGAATGGAGGACGCGATGATGGAAATTCCAACCAAAATAAAAAGCACTGTGCTTGAAAGAGGCATATGGCTGCTTGTGCAGGGAATAAAAAGCGGCGGAGAAATAGCAAACCTGCTCCTGCGGCTTGGCTCTGACCTAAGGGAAGAAAACGCAATGAGAGACGAAATCTCGGCAAACATAAGCATGTACGTAATACTCATATTTGCCGCAGCCATAATAGGAGCGCCTTTGCTTTTCGGAATAAGCAGCCTTATTGTGGGAATTCTTGTGGAACAAACAGGCAACATTGACATTTCGCCGGCACAAATAACGGAATACAGCTCAAGAAGCCAAATCGGCAGGTTCATGGGGCTGCCGACAGTAAACATCACGGAATCGTTCATTGTAAACTTTTCAATAATAGCGCTGGTAATGACATCAATCTTTGCGGCTTTGACAACAGGAGCAATGATGGCAGGAAGCGAAAAAGAAGGCGTGAAATACATACCAATACTGCTAATTGGCAGCCTTGGACTGTTCTTTTTGGTAAGAATAGTCCTTGGCGGACTGCTCGGCGGAATGGCAGCAATTCTTTGAAAGCAGGAAAGCCGCCATGCTGTGCCAGCCAAAAAGAGCCTATTGCAAGGCAGGCGTCCTTTGCCCAAATTGCCAGACCCCAAAAACCAGGGTCTGATGGCAACAGCAACCGCAAAAAAACAAAAGCCAGCGGCAGCTGGGCATAAAGAAGAATAAACAAAAAGAAGAAGAAAGAAAAAAAAGCGATTTATTCAATCGCTTTATACCTTTATGGGCACGCCGCTGCCTGTACGGTCACTGTAGTGCCTTGGCAGGTAATTGTAGCGTTCTGCCTCAAGCCAACTGCATCATTGTAGCCTATAACCATTGTTGCCGATGTTGCTGACCCCACAGCACTAGCTAGTACGTTAAGTGTGGTGCTACCGATTACCAATGTACCAGTGCCTGTATAGCCAGTGACAGGGTCTGCTGCAAAGAAGCCTGTTCCGTTGATGTCAACCAAGGTTGCTTGGCCGCCAGTCAAATTGGTAATTGCTATATTACCAATGCTTGCCCCAGCTGGTGACACACAAGTTTTTAAGTTGTTTGAAACAACATTAAGTTTTCCCGGCTGGCTACTGTTACACTGCAGCGTGTTTGTCGGCGTTGCAACAATGAACACTAGTACTCCGACCACGATTGCGATTACAATCAGGGCCCATCCATAGGTCATTAGGTATTCCAATGCTGCTTGTCCTCGTGAATTCATCCTTTTACCTCCTATTTAGTTTTTTTAAACATTCAATGCATTAATCCCAATAAAAAAAACATTTTTGCTTTGCATTGGGACCAAATTATTCGTTATATAAGATGTATTTCTAGTTTAAAAGGTTTTCTCTGGGCAATTGGCGCCATTTAAATAGTTTTGAGGAAATCACGCGAATTTTTTCCTCAATGCCGCTTCAACCAGCTTTGGCACAAAGCACTCTATTTTGCCGTGCATTGACGCGATTTCCTTGACCATTGTGCTGTTCAGGTAAAAGAATTTTGGGTTTGTGACAACAAAAACTGTTTCAATGCCCGGGGCAAGCTTCCTGTTGATTGTCGCCTGCTGGAACTCTGCCTCAAAATCAGAGAGCTCACGAAGCCCCCTGATAAGCACCCTTGCGTTCTTTCTCTTGGCATAATCCACCAAAAGCCCTGAAAACGGCTCAACCTCAACGCGCTTCATTTTTGAAACGCATTTTTTCAGCAACTCAAGCCTTTCCTCCAACGGAAACAAGGGCTTTTTTCCGGGCTTTGTGGCAACCGCGACTATAACGCGGTCAAAAAGCTCAAGCGCCCTTTCAATGACATCAAGATGCCCAAAAGTGACAGGGTCAAAGGTTCCTGGATAGATTACAACTCGTTCCAAACAAAAACGCCTTTTTATGAATAACAGGGCACCTTTTTGCTTAAAAACAGTTTGCATTACTTTGCTTTTAATGAGAGAGGAAACAAAAAACTGGCTCAAGCAGGCTGAAATGGATTTGGAAACTGCAAAAGGCAACCATAGGCATAGGGAAATTTTATGCCACGGCTTTTTTCTGCCAGCAGGCTGCGGAAAAGGGTTTGAAGGCAATGGCTTTGGAGAAACTGCGGGAGCCGTTGAAAAGCCACAACCTTTTGGAGCTTGCCAAAAGGCTTAAGGTGCCTCACGAAGTAATGCAGTGCCTTATTGAGTTGAATCCGGATTTCATAATCACGCGCTATCCGGACGCGGCAAACGGCCTGCCTTACGAGCTTTACGATTTGAAAAAGGCAAAGCAAAGGGTTGCCTTGGCTGAAATGGTTTTGAACTGGGTGAAAAAATGGATAAAAAAGTGAAAAGCTTTGCAAAAAAGCTCAGGCAAAATTTTGACGTGCAAAAAGCCGTGCTTTTCGGCAGCAGGGCGCGTGACGACTGGCTGCATTCAAGCGATTACGATTTTTTGGTTGTTTCAAGGGATTTTGAAGGCATGCATTTTCTTGAAAGGCCTGTCAGCGTAGTGCAAAAAACAGGCGCGCTTTTTGCGGCAGACATTCTTTGCTATACGCCTGAAGAGTTTGAGTTAAAAAGAAAACAGATAGGGATTGTAAGCCAGGCGATTAAAGAAGGCAAAGCCATTTAGGCTTGCAGCAAACCCACAATGCTTTTTACCTGTGCCCTTGTTTTTGCAGTGCTCTTGCCATTATCAATAACGCATTGCGCTTTTTTAACCTTTTTCCCCATTGGAAGCTGCGCCTTTAGCCTGAGCAAGGCCTCTTTTTTCGGAACGCCTTTTGCCGCAAGCCGCGCAAGGCACTTTTTCTTGGAAGCCCTGACCAGCACAATAGCGTCAAAGCGATTCTCCCATTTTGCCTCAAACAAAAGAGGAACCTCGACAAAGGCAAGCTTTTCCCCCCTGCCGCGCATTGCATTCAGCCATTTTTCCACCCTGCGCCAGACCAAAGGATGCAGAATGGACTCAAGCCTTTTGCGCTTGGAAGGCGAGGAAAAGACCAGGGCTGCTATTTCTTTCCGTTCCGCTGTGCCAAAACAGGCTACGAGCTTTTCCATTGTCCTTCGATTGCGGTAAAGCCCTGCAACAACCTCATCGGCATCAAGGGCGGGAACACGCATTGAACGCACAAATTTTAGGACAGTGGTTTTTCCTGAGCCAAAACAGCCGGTAAGAGCAACAGCCTTCATTGCAACAACTAGAGCCCAGAACTTATTTTAAACAGCGGCCAACAAAGCAACCTGGCTTGCCTTGCCCCAAAACAAGGGCTATTTGGAATTGACGGCATTAGAACTGCATCTTGCTATAATTGATGTTAATTTAGGATAACACAATTAGGGATTAATCAACAATATATTTAAGCAGTTAAAACAAACTATTTGTTTATGCGTGTCATTAAAGCACCTATTTCAAAATTCAAAAGAAGAGTTACAAGGCGAGCATTTGTTACCAGAAGAAATGTTGGCAGGTGGCCTGCTTCCCTCTTTGAGGCAAGGCACCAGGCAAGGACAGCCCCAATGGAAATTGGCAATGTTAAAAAACACAGGGGACTTATTGAATTTGCAGTTATCCCAGTTTCTCTTGGATTTGACCTAGACGGATTCATGGCCGGAAAGAGAAAAGCAGTTGTTTTTGAGATTGGCTGTGGCGGGGGAAATCTTTTGGCTGGGTTAAAAGGCAGGTATCACAATAACATTGGCCGGGTAATTGGGTTAAGCATGCATAACGATGTTGGTAAAGCAGCCAGTGCATTAATTGATGAATTGCGGGTTGGAGATGCTCTTGTTGCCGGATTTCCAAAAGCAGACGTGATTGTTTCCCAAATGTCGCTTGGTTATATTAGAGACCCGAACTTTTTGTTAAAAAAAATTGAAAATGCATTGAAACCCGGTGGCGTTGCTTTGCTTCATTATGACCAACAAAATGCGAAGCATTATAGCGCCGCATCAACAGGCGGAAAAAAACCAAGTTATTATACCTTATCGGGGCATCACGGTGCAAATTTTGATAACTTTTTTGAACGGCTTGCTAGAACTGGAAGAATTGGAAATTCAAGCATTAAGATAGTCAGGCCTGACCCTGAAATAATCAGCAGGCTCAAAGAAGGAAATGCTCCTGCCATAATTCGAGAGATGGCTTTAGATGAGGGCGCATTAATGAATCCGTGGTATAGATGGAGGTCTTGCCTGGAAGACATGAAAAAAGACCCCTTGATTCTGATCCTAAAGCCAAAGAAAAAAGCAGCATAGAGAATGCGTTAATCTTGTCAATAGAAAAAGCCGCTGCGTTTGTACCGGTATTGGTGTAGGTTTTCTGCCTGGTCTGTTCCTCATGTAGACCTCCAAATCTACAGAGGAACTTATTTCGGGACAGGACACGGGCCTGTTGCAGGAAAAGGTTAAAAAGCTGGTTTTGCACTATTATATAAGTGTGAAACTATGGCAAAAAAAACTGTGAAAGCGGCGAAAGGAAACGAAGCAAAGATGTCAAGGAGAGCTTTTTTAAGAGATGCTTTATTTTTGGGAGGGGCAGCTGTGGCAGGAGCAGCAATTCATGAAGTTGCTTCCAAACCTTCAGGGGCTGTGAAACGTGTTTCAAACAGTGCAAATCGTGTTTCAAGCAGCGTGCCTGGAAGAGCAGTGAAAAAAATTGGAACAAACTTTGTAAATCACCCTATACGTGCTACATTAGGAATGCTGGGAGGTAACATTGCCGGCGGGGAAATTGCAAAAAATGCTGCAACTGGTGTTGTTTCAAAAGGTGTTGCCCGTAGCGCTCAGGCTATTTTGACAGTTGGGGGAATGCGTTCTCCTATTTCAGGGATTGCTGCTGGAGCGGGAGCACTTGCCTGGAGAAATTTGAAACCAACCACAAAAGAAAGGGCAATTGTTAAGGGTGCTGGTGCTGTTGGAAAAATTGTTGCCAGCGGAGCCAGGACAACAGCAAGAGTAGCCAGGACAACAGCAAATGCTGCTCGAAGACGAATTCCTGCTCGAATCCGCAGGCGAACGCCGTAACTGATTTAATTTTTTTAAAATTCTTTTTTTAATATTCGCAATGAAAAGAGATTTCTAACTATTGCCGGTAATCCGGCAGCGAGAAGACTTGCAAAAGGCGGGCATACCTGCCGAAGGCGCGCTTTTCCCAAGGCAATTCTTTTCCCAAGGCTTTTCTTTCGCAAAAGAAAAGGCTTTCCCAAAGCTTTTTGCCCAAGCAAAAAAAGGTTTGCCGGACGCGCCGGCGAAGGTTTAAATTGTAGTTGAGCGGTTAGATTATATAGGAGCTTATTGTTTTTGCAAGAGGCGATTAGTTGAAAATTGCATTAGTGACAAGCTGGCCTCCGAGACATTGTGGCATTGCAACCTACAGCCAGGATTTGGCCAGGGCTTTGAGGGCTGAGGGGCACGAGGTCCATATAGTGACGTTTACTGACTGCGGCAAGCCAGGGGAAGAATTCGTGCACCCTGTTTTGAGGGTGAACAAGGACAGGGAGCTTTTGGATGCGGGCTGGGACCAGAAGCTTTTTGAGACAATTGCAAAAATAGAGCCTGATGTGGTGCACATTCAGCATGAGTACGGCCTGTACATTTATGATGACGACCACAGTTCAGGATTGCTCAGGCCTTTTTTCAAGTGGAAGGTCCAGACCGAAATTCCTACGGTTGTTACTTACCACAGCGTTTACACCGTGCTTGACAGGGTTGAATCCATTTACATGGATGCTGCGCTGAAGCTTACAAGCGCCTGCATTGTGCATGAGGAATACCAGAAGAACAACCTGCCCATAAACATCGGCAGGGTTGCGAACAACGTTTATGTGATTCCGCACGGGGCAAAGGACATTGTGCCTTATGCCAATGCAAAGAAAGCGCTGGGCCTGGATGGCAAGAAGGTCGTGGGCCTGATCGGATGGTGGGAGCCCAACAAGGGCTTTGAGCGCGTTGTCAAGGTTTGGCACAAAATCAGGGAAGAACTTGGCCCAAAGGTCATGCTTGTTGTTGCAGGCGATGCAAGGCCGGGAAGCAGTAGCGGCCAGCTTTACAAGCCAAAGCTTTTGAAGGCGATTGAAAACAGCCCGGCATGCAAGAGCATTAAGGTCATTACAGGGAGCTTTTCGCCGGAGCAGTATGATGAGATTTTGTCTGCCTTTGATTTGATGGTTTTGCCTTATAGCAGGGCTTCGCAGTCCGGAAACCTTGCGCATGCATTTGCCCTGGGCATTCCCTGCGTTGCAACTGCAATGGAGGGCCTTAAGGCCGAGATAGAGAACAGCAAGGGCGGCGTCACGGTTCCGCTGAATGATGATATTGAGCTCATGCATGCAATTTCCCATATCATGAAGCATGAGGATATCAGGAAGCGTTATGCAAAAAATGCGGCAAAGCATGTTACCAAGACGCTTACCTGGGGAATTGTGGCAAGGAAACACATTGCTTTGTACGAGAAGCTTATTGCAGACTTGGCTGAGGAAAGGCGGCCAAAGAAGAAGGAAAGTCCTTTTTAGGTGGGGTTTTTGAATAATTGGATTCATTTTGTGAGCAGCTATCCGCCGAGGGAGTGCGGAATTGCGACCTTTACGCAGGACCTTGTCAATTCAATTGAAGGAAAGAAAAATTCTGGCCTTGAATGCAGGGTTGTGGCGCTGAACGAGAACCTTTACAGCACTTACAGCTACCCTGCTTCTGTCACCATGCGGATTGACCAGGATGACAGGGAATCCTACCTGGTTGCGGCAGAAAAGCTGAACAAGTGCAGGAAAACAAAGGCAGTCTGCCTGCAGCACGAATTCGGGCTTTTTGGCGGCGAGTACGGCGAGTTCATAATCCCTTTCCTTGAAGAACTTGAAAAGCCTGTTGTCACAACTTTCCACAGCATTTTGCCAGGCAACCCTGAACCGGAAAGGCACCGCAAGTATGTTGTGAAAAAAATCTGCCAGAGGTCTGCAAAGGTTGTTTCAATAAGCGGATACGGCAAGGACATCCTGATGGACAAGTATGGCATTCCCGAGGAAAAAATTGCTGTTGTGCCGCACGGCATTCCCGAGATTCCCTTCAGGGAAGAGGCAAAGGCGAAAAAAGAGCTTGGGCTTCAGGGCCGCAAGGTCCTGTCAACCTTTGGGCTGATGGACAGGAGAAAAGGCATTCATTTTGCGATAAGGGCAATGCCGCGCATTGTGGAAGAGCATCCAGAGGCAATGTACCTTGTCATCGGGGAAACGCATCCTGTTGTCAGGAAAAAGCAGGGCGAAAGGTACAGGAATTATCTGAGAAAGCTTGTGAATGAGCTTGAGCTGAAAGACCACGTGAAGTTTGAGAACAGGTTCTTGTCCCTTGACGAGCTGTGCAAGTACATTCAGGCCACTGATGTATACATAACGCCGTATTATGACCCGAACCAAATAAGCTCAGGTACATTGGCTTATGCCGTAGGTTCGGGAACAGCGTGCGTTGCAACGCCTTTCCTTTACGCAAAAGACGTTTTGAGGCACGGGCGCGGCATTCTTGTGAAGTTCAAGAGCAGCAGGTGCCTTGCAGACGCAACCAACAAGGTGCTTTCAAACAGGAAATTAAAACTCAGGCTTGAAAGGAACGCGTACAATTACACCAGGGGCTGGCACTGGCCCCAGATTGGGGAAACCTATATTGAGCTATTTAACCAGGCCTGCGAGCGCAGGTAAGCCTTTTTCGCTCACGAGAAAAAGCCTTGGGAAAAATGCGCTTCGCGCAAAGCCTTTTTTGCCACAGCAAAAAAGCCTTGGGAAAAATGCGCTTCGCGCAAAGCCTTTTTTGCTGCGAAGCGTTTTTCGCAATTTGCCGACCTTGCAAAAGGGCACCGCGCCTTTTTTCATTGCGCTGTTTCCTGCCATTTGGGTTATCTTTTTAAAGAAGTTAATGCTTATATCTTCAGTAAATGAAGAAGAGGCAATCAAATGGTTGAGTCAATCAGGACAAAAACAGGCGTTCCCGGCCTTGACGATATTCTTTTCGGGGGCATTCCGCAGAACAACTTGGTTGTTGTGAGCGGCGACCCTGGTTCGGGAAAGACAGGCCTTGTGCTTGAATTCCTTTACAATGGCGTTGTAAAATACAACGAGCCCGGCGTTTACATTTCCCTTGAGGAATCTGCAGAGGAAATAATCAGCTTTGCCGAGCTGTTCGGCTGGGACGTCAAGACCCTGATAAATAAAAAGCTGCTGAGCATAATCACTGTTGAATTGTACGATTTTGACAAGCTGAAGAACACTATTGAGGATGAGGTCAGCAGGCTAAAGGCAAAGCGCCTTGTGATAGACCCGGGAGTTGTTTTCAGGCTTTATTTTGACAGGGAACTTGATGCCAGGAAAAGAATCCTTTCCTTGGGCAGAATGCTCAAAAGGATAGACTGCACCGCAATTATCACCAATGAAATAAGCCTGGAAAGTTCAAGCAGCCTGTTCGGCCTTGAAGAGTATGTGGCAGACGGCGTGATTCTTTTGTACCACACAAAGCTTGAGGACCGGTTCATAAGAAGCGTCGGCATTCTCAAGATGAGGGGCACGAAAATAAGCGAAAAACTGCACCCGGTCAGGATTACGGACACAGGCATAAAGATTTTGGCAAAACAAGAGCTCTTTGAGGAAGTGAAATAAAATGGCAATGCAAATGGGCTGGGGCCAGCCCGCCAAGAAAACGCAGGCTGAAAAGATTGACGAGCTTATGGCTTACATTCAGCAGGGCGGAAGCCTTGGCATTGAAATGGAAAAAAGCTTTGAGGAGCTTCCCGACAAATTTGTGGTGCTGCTTGAGACAAGCACAGCCCAGTACGACCTGATAATAGCAAACCTTGTCAAAAACTTCCAAAAAAAGGGCTTTACCGGCATTTTTGTCACGCTCAACAAGAGCGGCGAAGACCTTGTAGGAATGCTCCAGAAAAGCGGCATTGACCGCAAAGGCCTGTTTATCATTGATGCGATATCAAAAAAAATCGCAAAGCCGGTGCAGGGGCAAAACATATCATACGTTGATTCGCCGCAAAACCTCATAGAAATAGAGGCCGTGATAACCGATTATGCCGAGGACCTTCCGCAGGGAAAAGGCTTCCTGATAATAGACAGCCTCTCAACTCTTTTGGTTTACAATGCGGAAAAAACCGTTGAAAAGTTTGTCCACTTGCTCGGCGAAAAAATGAGGGCAATGGGCATGAAAAGCATTTTCACCATAAGAAGCAACACAAAGCCGGAAACAATGGATGTTTTAACGCAGTTCTGCGACAAGGTCATAAACATGGGCTCGAAAATTAATCCTTAAGCACGACGTTTTTTCCGGTTGCCTTGCTTAAAATCGCCTGCATTGAAAGCCTCAGGGCTGCGATTCCTGCATTCTCTTTTTCCATTTCGCTTTTTGCAATCCCGGTTTCTTCCGCTGTTCGCGCCAATTCTTCCGTTGCCTGCTTCATTTCCCCAACAACGCCTTTTTCTTCCTGCATTGCAGGCTGGTCGCCAAGCTGCCTTTCAATGGACAAAAGCTCGGCATCAATCTTGTTTAATTTCCAGAAGGACTCGGAGAAAAAGTCAAACACCAGCAACTCTTCAAGCACTGCAACCTTTTTTTCCCTTTCCTTGGGCTTCAGGTCTATGAAACCAGACTCAATTGCTTTTTTTGTCTCAAGCAGCACTTTTTTCAGCTGTTTGGCGGTGGGGTCAAGGCGAAGCGCCTGCACCGGGTTGAGCAAAAGCTGCCTTAGAAAATGCGCTTCTGACTCAGGCAAAAAAACCTTTCCGACCGCAACCGCCTTGTCAAGCCTGTGCAGCGGCTTTTCAACCTTTGCAAAAATGTCCAAAAGCTCAGTTCTTGCCGCCTGCTTTTCCCTGAAAAGCCCGGCTTTTTTTTCGCTGAGGGAATTTATGTTTGCAAAATCCTTGCCTTGCCTCAGGGCCTCCAAATCCGATTCAATGCGGCTTTTTTTTGCCGACAATTCCCCCGCCTTTTTTTCAAGGACCTGAATGCGCTCCCTTGCAAGCGAAACCCTTTGCCGGCTTTCCTCAAGCAAGGCAAGCTGTTCGCCAAGCAATGCCTGCGAAAACACGGCCTTGTTTTCCTCAAAAGCCTTGTTCAGGGCGATGAATGCCGTGCTGACCTGCTTAATGCTTTCGCCCACAACCTTCATTTCATCCCTGAAGGAAATGCCTGCATAAGCCACATTCTTGCCGAAAGTGCCTGCTTGCTGCAGCGCAATTATTGACTCGCTGCAATAAGCCCTTATTTCGCCGAGGTCCTCTGTGTTCGGAGGGCTAAGCTTTTCAAGCAATGGAAAAAGCTGCTTCAATGCGTTTGATTTTGCGGTTGAAACAATGCGGTCAATGCGGCCGCTTCTTGCCGCAAGCTCGGCATCATCAAGATGCTTCAAAGAGGCTCTTGTTTCACGCAAAAGGTGCCTTATTTCCGCAAGCCTTTTGGCGGCCTCTTCAAGCAGCTGCTTTTTCTTTGGGGCAAGCTCTTTTTCAAGAAAAACGGCTGCCTTGGCTGTTTCAATTACGGCCTCTTTTGGCCTGCCTTTTCCGAAAAGCCTGCGGAGAATGCTAAAAAAGTTCATTTCAAATAAATAAAGGGGTAAAAGGGATTTAAAACAATGCAATCAGGGGGAAAGGGGCAATTTCCCAAAAGCCAAAAGCTTTTCCAGTAAAGCGCTTCCAAGGCAAATGAAAGAATTTAAAGGCAGATTCGCCTATTTTTGATGTATGGCTAAAAAAGCCAGGAGAAAGTTGGCTGTCGAAGCCAGGAGAAGGCACCATACAAGAGAACAAGTTGCGGTAGCGGCGAAAAAAAAGCTGAGGAAACTTTGGGCAGCGCATAGGCTTAACGTTAAAGCAGGCGGAAAAAATACGTTGAGAATTGCAGCAAGTGTTATTTATGAATTTAGGCAGAATAAGCGCATACCGGAACGTGCTTCTTTGGACTTGGCTGAAAAAAGCCTGACTGGCCTTATCGGACAGATGGAAGCGCTTAGGGAGGCTGCAAAAAACTTTCGGCTTGCCGCAGAAATAGCGGAAAAACCCGAATTGGCGGACGGCCACATAAGGCGTATTCTTGCAATTGTTGAACCGTACGATGGCCTAAGAGCAGCTTACCGCGTGTTGGCTGCCATAGAAGCTGAAAAAAGGCGGTTTGGACTTCAGATGCCTAAAGCATTGGAATCAACGGAAAGCCGCCCAGTAGAGCATTAAAAAACCTTCCAAGCAGGTTTTTGTAGGTAAGCAAAATGTTTGACTTCAACGAAATGGTCACGCGCCATATTGAAAGGGAAAGCGGCTACAGGAAAACCATTGGGCGCTATTACCCAAGCGAGATAGGGGGCTGCATGCGCAAGGTTTGGTACAGCTATTTTTACCCCAAGGAAATACAGCCCGAGCTTTTGAAGATTTTTGAAATGGGAAACATGCTGCATGATTTTGTGGTCAGGGTGCTTCAAAGCGAAAAAAACAAGGATGTGCAATTGCTTCAAAGCGAGTTCCCGCTCAAGATTGAAATGCCTGATTTTACAATCAGCGGCAGGGTTGACGACCTTGTCCTTGTGAAGGCAAGCGGAAAAACCATTGTGGTTGAGGTGAAATCCACAAAAGGCCTTGAGTATGTCAAGGAAGCCAATGAGAGCCATGTGATGCAATTGCAATTGTACATGCATGCCACTGGAATACACAACGGCATTGTTTTGTATGTTGACAAGGGCAACCTGCAAAGCAAGCAGTTCACCGTGGAATACGATGAAGGAAAAGTGGGGCAGATAATGGAAAGGTTCGGGCAATTGCACACGCTGCTTTCCTCAAAACTGCTGCCAATGGACGAAGCCAAAAAGGACTCAAAAAAGCAGTGGCTCTGCAGGTACTGCGAGTACGCCGACAAGTGCGAAAAAAACGAGGGCTGACGCTTGGGTTGAAATAAAAAAAAGGAATTGAAGGGGCAAAAAACCCCTTCTTCTGAAAATTATTTTTTCTTCTTTTTAACTGCCTTTGTTTCCTTTTCTTTTGCCTGTTTTTCCTTTATCGCGGCCTGTGCCGCGGCAAGCCTTGCTATCGGAACCCTGTAAGGCGAGCAGGAAACGTCGTTCAGCCCTATGTTGTGGCAGAACTCAACGCTTTTTGGCTCTCCGCCGTGCTCTCCGCAGATTCCAATTTCTATCTTTGGGTTAACCTTTCTTGCCTTTTCAACGCACAATTTCATCAGCAGGCCGACGCCTTCCTGGTCAATGCTTTGGAACGGATCCCTTTCGTAGATTCCTTGTTCCACGTATGGCTTGAGGAATTTTGCCGCGTCATCGCGGGAAAAGCCGCAGGTCATCTGAGTCAGGTCATTTGTGCCAAACGAAAGGAAATCAGCTTCCTTTGCAATAATGTCCGCTGTAAGGGCTGCCCTCGGCACCTCAATCATTGTGCCGATTTTGTATTCAACCTTGCCCTTGGCTCCTGTTTCCTCGGCCGCCTTTTCAATTATTTCCTTGATGCGCAGGAATTCCTTGACATCGCCGACCAATGGAACCTCAATCCAGGGCAATGGCTTTATGCCGTTTTCCTTGACTTCCAAGGCTGCTTCAAAAATGGCTTTTGCCTGCATTGCATTTATTTCGGGAAAAACCATTCCGAGCCTGCAGCCCCTGAAGCCAAGCATTGGGTTGAACTCGTGCAATGATTCTGTTATCTGCTTCACTTTTGCCAGATTAAAGCCCATTTCTTCCGCAAGCTCTTGCATGTCCTTTTCCTCTTTTGGCAGGAACTCGTGCAAAGGCGGGTCCAAAAGCCTAATCACGACAGGAAGCTTGTCCATTGCCTCAAAGATTCCGGCAAAATCCTCTTTCTGGTAGGGCAAAAGCTTGCCCAAAGCCCTTTTTCTGCCTTCAAGGTTCTCGGAAAGAATCATTTCCCTGACGGCCTTTATCCTGTCGCCTTCAAAGAACATGTGCTCTGTCCTCACAAGGCCAATTCCTTCTGCGCCAAAGCCCCTTGCGATTTTCGCATCCTTTGGAGTGTCGGCGTTTGTTTTGACCTTGAGTTTCCTGAAAGAGTCAGCCCAGGACATCAGGATTGCGAAATCGCCGTGGACCGCCGGCTCAACCAAAGGAATCTGGCCTTCAAAGACCTCTCCTGTTCCGCCGTCAAGCGAAATAAAGTCGCCCTCGCTTACCGTGGCATCCTTGATTGTGAAAAAGCCGGCTTTTTCATTCACGGAAATGTCGCCCGCACCTGCGACGCAGCATTTTCCCATTCCTCTTGCCACAACTGCCGCGTGAGATGTCATTCCGCCCCTTGCAGTCAAAATGCCCTGCGCAACATGCATTCCTTCAATGTCCTCAGGGCTTGTCTCTGCCCTGACAAGGATGAGCTTTTCAGAATTGTCCGCTTCCCACATTTCCTTTGCCTTTTCGGCTGTGAAAACGACCTTTCCAACGGCGGCGCCTGGAGAGGCAGGCAATCCTTTTGTGAGGACATTCGCTTTTTTTACCGCAACCTGGTCAAGCTGCTTGTGCAACAACTGGTCAAGCTGCTCCGGCTTAACTTTCATCACCGCGTCCTCTTTTGAAATAAGGCCCTCTTTTTCCATCTCAACTGCAATCTTCACTGCCGCCTGCGCAGTCCTTTTTCCGTTCCTTGTCTGAAGAAGGTAAAGCTTCCTGCTTTCAATTGTGAACTCAAAGTCCTGCAGGTCCTTGTAGTGCTTTTCAAGCTTGTCATAAACCTTCAAAAGCTCGGCATAAATGTCGGGCAAAATGCCCCTGAGCTCGTCAATCGGCTTCGGCGTCCTTATGCCTGCAACAACGTCCTCGCCCTGCGCATTTATCAGGAACTCGCCATAATGCTCTTTTTTTCCGGTTGCCGGATTCCTTGTGAAAGAAACCCCTGTTCCGGATGTATCACCCATGTTTCCGAAAACCATTGCCTGCACGTTTACGCCTGTGCCAGCATCGTTCCTGAGGCTGTTGATGCGCCTGTAAGAAATTGCCCTCGGGCAGTTCCAGCTGTTGAAAACCGCGTCAATCGCCATCCTGAGCTGCTGCCAGGGCTCCTGCGGAAAATCCTTTCCCGCTTCCTTTTTCACAAGCGCCTTGTACAGCGGAATCAGCGCCTTCAAATCATCCGCATCAAGCTCTGTATCAAACTTTACACCCTTTGTTTCCTTTGCATTATCCAAAATTTTTTCAAACAAGGCGTGCTTTACGTTCATTACAACATCGCCGAACATTGTGATAAAGCGCCTGTAAGAATCCCAGGCAGCCCTCTCATTGCCGGTTTTCCTGACAAAAGCAAGAACAGTTTCATCGTTCATCCCAAGGTTCAAAACAGTGTCCATCATGCCGGGCATTGAAACATAAGAGCCTGAGCGCACTGAAACAAAAAGCGGGTTTTCCTTGCCGCCGAGCTTTTTGCCCTGCTTTTTTTCAAGCCTTTCAAGCTTTTCCCGAACCTGCCCTTCAAGCCCTGCAGGCCATTTCTTGCCCAGCCTGTAGAAATCATTGCAGGCCTCGGTTGTAATCGTAAAGCCGGGCGGAACAGGCAGGCCTGAAGAAGTCATTTCCGCAAGCTGCGCCCCCTTGTTTCCCAGCAAAAAAATCATTTTCTCGCTGTTGGCATTCTTTACCTCTTCAAACGAATAAACAAATCCTTTCTCGCTCAAGTCATTTCCCCCTAGAGTTGCTTAAAACCGCAAAAAGAGACCATTAATGGCTCAAAATTGCTCTTACCAAAGGTTTCTTTCCCCAGGCTTTTTCTGAGCCTATGAGGTTCAGAAAAAGGCTGTTAATTATTTCCACCAAGAAAAGGGTTTTAAAAGTAATGGAAAAACAGGCAAGGTATTAAACATAGTCATAAGGGAGAAAAACAACCAACTTGCTTTCCTTGGGATTTGAAGGATTTGTGCTGCCTGCCGGAATAAGATCAGATGATTGTGGCGCGTAGTGCCCGACCAAGTTCCTTTTTTGCAACACCAAAAAATTTGTTTTAAGTTCGTCTTTAACTATATTAATTTTAGGCCCAAGCCGCCATTGGTCCAAAAGGGGCGTTACGTATTCCATTACCAAAAAATGCCCAACAACGCCATAAACCCTTGGAGAGCGCAAAGTGTAATGCTGCGGCTTAATTAAGCCACGGCGGACAGCCCTTTGGTGGGCTAGAAAATCGCCCCTCAACCGTTTAAAATCAAGCCCCTGCCGCTCATTAGGCACTAATTTA
Source organism: archaeon (assembly GCA_041645325.1). GTDB lineage: Archaea > Iainarchaeota > Iainarchaeia > Iainarchaeales > JAFCCL01. Next base: position 16,561 of record JBAZQI010000011.1, on the reverse strand, counting down.
ATGACCACTTTATAGCCGTTGAAATCAAACCATCTTACTTTGTACGAGCTTGACAAATAAGGAAGAGTTTCAAAAAAACGCGGTTCTGCAAGCCTCTCCTGCAGCAGGTTAAGCAAAGCAGCCCTTTCCTTGACAGGGACCAGCTCCCTTTTGTAGTGAAGATAAGTTGGAACAGCGCCTCTGTTTTTTTGCCGCTTATCCAGCCAGTACCTTCTTGCAAGGGTTACACTGGTTCTGGCGTGCCTCAACATAAAAAGAATGTAAGAATAAATGCTTTAAATTGCACTTGTTCATCCAGTGCCATTTGCTCACCTTATTTAAAAACATTCCAACAATTAATTCATTGAATGGAAGCAGAGCGAGCAATTCTGGAACACTTTTTCACAAATTCAGACAAGCCGGTTTTTGCCCTGAAAAACATGCCGCCTGCTGTGCAAAGCTATTTTTACATGGGGGTAAGCAGGTTTCCGGAAATGAGGCAGCGTTTCGTAAAAATGCTGCGGGAAAAAGGCTGCCTTGAGGGAGTTGCAAAGGCTGTTGAAGAAGGGGCAAAAATTGAAAGGGCAATAAAGCCCCAGAATGATTTTTCAGCGGAGAAAAATGCCCAGATTTTTTTTGAATTTGGCCACAAAAGCGCTGCTGAGGGCAGTTCCATTTTCTTTGTTTCAGAGGAAAACCCCATTTTTGCAACTGAAATTCAGCAGGACTTTTATTTTCCGATGACAACAATGGAGTTTTCAACAAGGTATGCAAAAAAATTCGGCATTGACAGGGTTTACTGGGATCCGGCTCTGATGAAAACAGAGTTTGCAAGTGAAGCAAAAGGGGTCATTTCAAGGAATTTGCAATTGTATGAAAACGGCTTTGATTTGCTGATGCAAAGGCTGCAGCAGCAAAGGGAAAAAGGCGATTTGCCTGAAAAGGTTTCAGTATTGGATTCATTGCGTTTCCTGATTCCGATGGCATGCCACACCTCAATTGTCCTTGGCGGAAACACAAGGGCTGTGATAGAACATTTTAGAAAGCTGCTTGGCCAGGAAGACAGCTTTGTGCAGGAATATGCAAAAGCCTGCATTGCCGAAGCAAGCAGGATAATGCCGGAATATTTCAGGGATTTGAAGGCTGACCAGGCGGCAATGGAAAGGGAAAAAAGGCTCACTGCAATGGCTGAACAGGTTTTTGGAAAAAAATTTTCCGCGGCAAAAGAGGACGTGAAAATGTTTCTGGATTTGCCAACGGAACAGCTTGTTTTGGCGCAGATTCTTTACCCTTACTGCAATGTTACGCTTGAAGAAGTGCTCAATAAAGTGAATGATTTTTCGGAAAGGGAAAAGGAAGAAATACTCAATGCCGCAACAGTTGGCAGGCAGAACAAGGCAAATCCAACCAGGGCGTTTGAAACCAGGCCGATTGTTTTTGAAATTGAAAGCCCCTGGGCATTATGGAAAGACTTCAAAAGGAACAGGATGAACCTGCGCTTCCACCAGCCAATGAGGGGCAAATCAGGGTATGCGATTCCGGAACTGATAAAAGAAAACCCGATTGAAAAGGATTATAGGAATGCAATGGAAAAAACTAGTGAATTGATTGAAAAGGTTTACCAGAAGCATGGCGGAGCGCTTTCAAAAACAGTTGCGGCACAGGGAAACAAAAAAAGGTATTTGCTCTGCATGGGCGCAAGGCAGTTAACGGTTTTGGCGGAATTGAGGACCGGCGGCGAAGGCGACAAGGGATACAGGAAGATAGCAAGCAAGATGATAGAGCTGGCAAAAGAAAAAAACCCAAGGCTGTTTGGGCACATAAACGACAACTTTAAAAAACAATGAAAGCCTCAGGCCAGGCGTTGTTTAAAAAAACTTGCCTTTGAATAAAATCTTAAAAGGGGTGATTCGGTGATAAAGGCGGTGCTATTTGACTTGGGCGGCGTGTTACTCAAGGGAAAAACAATGAAATTCATAAAAGACGGTGAAAAGCTTCTTGGGGCCAAGGCAAAAGAAGGAGATGAATGCTGTTTTGACCGCAAGCTCAACATGGGGACAAGCAGCCTGAGGCCTGCATTTGAGCGCGTTTTTGGCAAAAAAATGTTTGACCATGAGTTCATTCCGCTTATGAAGATGTGGCTTGCAAACTGGCAGATGGACAAAGAAATGCTTGATTTTGCCAAAAAGCTCGGCAAAAGGTATGCTATTGCAATTCTTTCAAACAGCGAAATGAGCTTTGAGGAAAAATACGGCGATGCCCTGCAAAAGGTTTTTCCGGTCATTTTGTACAGCCATAGGGAAAGGATGGTAAAGCCAGACAAGGCATTCTTTGAACTTGCACTGAAAAAGCTTGGCGTTTCGGCCGAAGAGGCAATAATGGTTGATGATACGCAGGAAAACCTCAGGCCATGCAAGGAGCTCGGCATTCATTTCATCCTGTTCAAAGACCTTGAAAAGCTCAAAAAAGACCTGGAGTTGCACGGAGTAAGGGCCTGAAGAAGGGAATTTAACTGCATGTTTTAAAAGAGATGTATACATAATTTATTGTTATGGCTCCAAGAAGAATGGATTTGAGAAGGCTTTTGAACAGGAAAGCCTTAACCCCCAGAAAGAAGAGGAAAGGCAAACAATCAAAAAGATTGCCGCGAGAAGAAGAGGCATTCAGGCTGCGGAGCGGGAATGGCTGGAAAAGGGAGGAAAACCTGAAGCTTTCCAGGATACAAGCGGCAGAGGAAAAGGGGTCATAAGGCCTGTCAAAGCACCTGATAGAAGAAAATAATTGTGAGAAACTTGTAAATGCCAAATGCCCTAGGGTTGGAGAAAACCCAACAATGCCGTCAATCAACGAAATAAGGTTGGACAATAACCAAAACCTTTAAATATGGCGCCAGCCTAATTTTGTAAGCTTCCTGAAGAAAAACAAGGAATGGGACATTGATGGGTTCAAGCGAAATTTCAGGGTTCTACAAAAAAAGCCTTGAGGAAAGGCTGTCCATTGTCAGGGAATTTGCAAAGCTTGATGAAGCCGAAATTGAACTGCTTAAAAAATTCGGCGCAATGGATTTTGAAACTGCGAACAGGATGGTTGAAAACGTTGTTTCAACACAGCAGCTGCCATTGGGCATTGCAACCAATTTCAGGGTCAATGGAAAAGATTGCCTTGTGCCAATGGCGCTGGAGGAGCCAAGCGTTGTGGCCGCGGCCTCAAAGGCTGCGGGAATAGCAAGGGAAAAAGGCGGCTTTTCCGCAGAGGCAACGCCGCCAATAATGGTCGGGCAGGTACAGCTTGTCCATTTGAAGGAAGCGAAAAGGGCAGTGAAGGAAATTGAAAGGAACGCAGGAAGGCTCGTTGATTTGGCAAATCAGGCAGACCCTGTTCTCGTGAAATTCGGCGGCGGGGCAAAAAAGATTGAAAGCAGGGCGATTGAAACCAAAAGGGGAAAAATGGTCATAGTGCATCTGCTTGTTGATGTAAAAGACGCCATGGGCGCAAACGCGGTTAACACAATGTGCGAAACAATTGCACCAGAGCTTGAAAAGCTCTCAGGGGGAGAGGCAAGGCTTAGGATAATATCAAACCTTGCCGTTTATCGCACAGTAAAGGCAAAGGCGACATTTTCAAAAAAGGCGCTTGAGGAAAGCTTTAAGGAAGGGGCTTTGAAAGGCGAAGAAATAATAGAGCACATCCTTGACGCTTACCATTTTGCCGCAAATGACGCATTCAGGGCCTGCACCCACAACAAGGGCATAATGAACGGCATTGACGCAGTGGCAATTGCAACAGGGCAGGATTTCAGGGCATTGGAGGCAGGTGCGCACGCATTTGCATCCCTCAAAGGAAAATACACCGCGCTTACAAGCTACAGCAAGGACAGGGAAGGAAACCTTGTCGGCGAAATAGAAATGCCGATTGCCGTGGGCCTGGTGGGCGGCGCAGTGAAAACAAGCCCTGTGGCAAAAATTGCGGTGAAAATTTTGGGCATCAAAACTGCTTCAGAGCTTGCGGAAATAATGGCAGCTGTCGGATTGGCGCAAAATTTTGCGGCATTGAGGGCATTGGCAACAGAAGGCATACAAAAAGGGCACATGCGCCTGCATGCAAAAAACATTGCGGTAATGGCAGGGGCAAAAGGCAAAGAAATTGATGAAATTGCGGAAAAAATGGCTTCGGAAAGGAATGTGAGGGTTGACAGGGCAAAAGAGCTTTTAAAGGAGTTTGGGGAAAAGTGATATCAATGGTTGGAATTATTGGCTACGGCGTATATATTCCCCTGTACAGGATAACGGTTGAGGAAATTGCAAGGGTCTGGAAAAAAGACGGAAAGGCAACGGCGGAAGGGCTTGACGTAAAAGAAAAGGCTGTTGCGGGCTTTGACGAAGATAGCTGCACAATGGCAGTTGAAGCCGCAAGAAGGGCCGTGAAACACGCGGGCATTGAAGCAAAAAACATTGGCGCCTTATACGTTGGCTCCGAATCACACCCTTATGCGGTAAAGCCAACTGCCTCCATTGTGGCTGATGCGATAGGCGCAAGCCCCGAGCTCACTGCGGCGGATTTGCAATTTGCCTGCAAGGCAGGAACAGCAGGAATGCAGATGTGCCTTGCGCTTGTGGAAAGCCCGATGCCTGGATGGATTGAATACGGCCTGGCAATCGGCTCGGATACTGCACAGGGAAGGCCCAATGATTCGCTTGAATTCACCGCGGGCTCAGGCGGCGCTGCATACCTGATGGGAAAGAAAAAAGAAGAAGTCATAGTGGAAATAGAAGAAACCTACAGTTACACAACAGACACCCCGGATTTCTGGAGAAGACAGCACGCCGAATTCCCAAGGCACGCAGGCAGGTTCACTGGAGAACCGGCTTACTTCAAGCATGTCATGGGCGCTGCGGAAGGAATAATGAAAAAAACAGGCACAAAGCCTGAAGACTTTGATTTTGCCGTGTTCCACCAGCCAAACGGAAAATTTCCCGTAAAGGTTGCCCAAATGCTCGGCTTTGAAAAAGGGCAAATAGAGCAAGGAATGACAACGCCGCTGATCGGGAACACTTACTCGGCCAGCATGATGATTGGGCTGGCAAGCGTGCTTGACAAGGCAGAGGCAGGCGACAGGATTCTCGCCGTGAGCTATGGCTCAGGCGCAGGAAGCGACGCATTTGTGATGACTGCCACAGAAAACATTGAAAGGAAAAGGCCGAAGAAAACAGTGCTTGAAATGTTTGAAGAAAAAAAATACATTGATTATGCCGAATACGTCAAATTCAGGAAAAAACTGAAAACAATGTGAGGTGAAAAAAATGAGAAAAACGCGAAGAAAAATCATGCGGCCCCAGGGGGAACCATTGGGCGAAGGACTGCCTCTTAATGCGGCAAGATTAACACCGGGAATGCAAAAATTGCTAGCCAGTGGTAAGGTAAGATTGAAAATAAACTTAGTCAATAGAGGGGTCGTGGACAAAATAGTGATAGAAAGCGAACCAAGGCTGCTTAAGGTCTATAATAGGTATTTGGAACAACACCCTGTAGCAAAAGGGGAAGATCCCAAAGAAATAATTAGGGTGGCAATAAGACATACAAAAGGATATGCAAGAGCAAATGGAATCCCATGGAGAACGGCAAAATGAGAAGCGTTTCAATAATTGGCTTTGGATGCACGCAATTCGCCGAGCACTGGTGCAAAAGCTTCAGGCAGCTCATAGCGGAAGCTGGGATAGAGGCAATGATGAATGCCAAAATTGAAGGAAAGGCTATTGAAGCGCTTTACGGCGGAAGCATGGCATCAGGCAGGTTCGTAGGGCAGGAGCACATAGGCGCGCTGATTGCCGACCAGCTCGGCCTTACCCCTATTCCGGCAACGCGCGTTGAAAACGCCTGCGCCTCGGGAGGAACCGCACTAAGGACCGGATACATGGCAATAAAATCAGGGGAACATGATGTCGTTGCAGTTGGAGGAATAGAAAAAATGACCGATGTCGGGACAGACCAGGCGGCAATAGCCCTGGGAGGGGCCGGAGACCAGGAAACAGAACTGTTCCACGGCGCATCATTCCCGGCGTTGTACGCACTGATGGCAAGAAAGCACATGGAAGAATTCGGGACAACCGAAGAGCAGATGGCCCAGGTTGCGGTAAAAAACCACCACAACGCAATGTTCAACCCAAAAGCGCAGTTCCACAGGGAAATCACAGTGCAGGATGTTATGGAATCAGGTTACGTTGCCTCGCCATTAAAGCTTTTGGACTGCGCCCCGATTACAGACGGCGCGGCAGCAGTCATCCTCTGCGAAACAGAAAAGGCAAGGAAGATTTGCGAACAACCGATTGAAATCATTGCCGCGGAACAGGCCTCGGACTCACTGTCCCTTGCCGGAAGAAAAAGCCTTACGGAAACAATGGCGGCAAAGGTAGCGGCAAAAAAAGCATTTGAAAAAACAGGCTTAACCGCAAAAGACATTGATTTTGCCGAAGTGCACGACTGCTTTACAATAGCGGAAATATTTGCAATAGAGGCGCTTGGATTCTGCGAAAAAGGCCAGGGCGGAAAATTCACTGAGCAGGGCAAAACAGCCCTTGACGGCGAAATCCCAATCAACACTTCTGGCGGCCTAAAAGGCAAAGGGCATCCGGTGGGCGCAACAGGCATTGCGCAGGCAGTTGAATTGTGCCTGCAGCTTCAGGGCAAGGCAGAGAAAAGGCAAATAAAGGACGCAAAAATAGGCCTGGCACACAATGTGGGTGGAAGCGGAGCAACCTGCACAATCCACATTTTCAGGGCACTGGAGGGGAAAAAATAATGCCTTCAGACTCCTTGCCGTTAATCTGGAGAAAATTCGGCGAACGTTATGATCTTGACGGCAACTACTGTGAAAACTGCAAAACAGCCTATTTCCCGGCAAGGCAGGTTTGCCCAAAATGCAGGCGCAGAGGAAAATTAGTGCCGCAAAAAATGCCAAAAACAGGCAAAATCATTTCATTCACAGAAGTATTCTCGGGCCCGGCAGGCTTTGAGCACGAAACCCCTTACTTCATTGCAATAATAGAACTGGAAAACGGCACAAAACTGCTCTCGCAAATCGTTGACTCGGAAAAAGAAAAAATAAAAATCGGCGCGCGCGTGGAAAAAGTCTTCAGAAAAATCTCGGACATAGACCCCGAAGGGCCGATTGCATACGGGTATAAATTCAAAATAAGGGAATAGCAAAACCGTTATTTAATTTTTTGCAGGACAAATAATTCAGGCGTTTTAATGGGAGAAGGCAAAGGATTCGGAAAAACCATTCTTTTCGGAGAGCACTTCGTGGTTTATGGATTGCCCGGAATCGCCTCTGCAATTGAAAACACAACAATTGCAAAAGTTGAAAAGGCAAAAAAATTCGAATTCATTGACAACAGGCCTGAAATTCCTGGCTACAAGGAAAAGAAAAAAGAAGAAATCCAAAACCAGATTGACGCATTGCTTGAACACTTCAAAATAAACAAGGAAAGAAATTCCATAAAAATAACGCTTTCCGGAAACCTTGAATGCAATTCAGGCATTGGAGCAAGCGCAGCCCTTGCATCCTCAATTGCAAGAGCACTCAACGAAATGCTTGACCTTGGATTGAACGACGAGCAAATAAACGAAATAGTATACAAAGCCGAAGAAGCCGGAACAGGCAAAGGCCAGGTTTCAGGCATAGACAACACCTGCTCAACATTCGGCGGATTCATACTGTTTGAAAAAAATCCGCAGGGCGGCAAAAACAAGATTGAACGGCTTTCCATAAAAAAGCCGATTGAAATCGTGCTTGCAAGCACAGGCATAACACAGGAAACAAAAAAAGTTGTCGCAGATGTAAAAGAAAAAAAGCAGACAAACGAAAAAATGTTTGAAAAAATTTTCAGAGAATACAAGGAAACCTGCCAAAGCGCATTTGATGCCATAAAAAAAGAGGACTGGAAAACAGTTGGAAAGCTGATGGACAAAAACCAGGAACTGCTGCGCGAAATAGGCGTTTCCTGCAAAGAAATAGAAGAAGCCATCAAAGCCGGAAAAAAAGCGGGCGCAGTGGGAGCAAAACTCACGGGAACAGGAAGAGGCGGCTATGTTTTGTTTTTGACACCAGGAAAAGAACTACAGGAAAAAGTGGCAAAAGCTGTTGAAGAAAAAGGATTCAAAACCCTGAAAACCCTCATTGGGAGCTCAAAATGAAGCTGATTGTTGCGATTTGCGGCGCTTCTGGCGTTGACTATGGCATTGAACTGCTGAAGGCATTGCGCAGCGCAAAAATTGAAACGCACCTAGTCTTGAGCGAGTGGGCTGAAAAGCTAATAGAGGAAGAGGCAGGCATCAAGGCAAGCGAGGTAAAAAAGCTTGCTTCCAAAAGCTATGGCTACAGGGAAATGGATGCCGCGATTTCAAGCAGCAGCTTTTTGGTTGACGGAATGATCGTGTGCCCAGCCACCGTGAAAACAGTTTCCGAGATTGCAAATGCGGATTCAAGCAATTTGATTTCAAGGGCAGCAGATAATATGCTCAAGATGAAAAAAAAGCTTGTGGTGTGCATAAGGGAAACACCACTAAGCCCTGGTTGCCTGCATAATATGTATAATCTTTCGGTTTACGGCGCAATAGTAATGCCTCTTTCCCCAGGCTTTTACCACAAACCAAAAAGTATTAATGATTTGGAAGCGTTTATTATTGGAAAGATACTGGATGTTTTCGGCATAGAAAACACGAAATTCAAGAGGTGGGAGTGAATGAGTTTCAGAAGCCATTTGGAATCCTTAAAGGGCTTGACCGCAATAAAAAAGCCTGTTTCAAAAAGGCTTGAGGCAAGCGCAATCATCAACGAGCTTGTGGACAAGCCGGTTATTTTTGAAAAAATAAAAGAATCGGAATTCAGGGTTGCTGCAAACATTTTTCCCACAAAACAATCAATTGCGGATTATCTCGGATGCAAGGTAAACGAGCTTATTCCCACAATTGCAAATGCCATTGAAAATCCGACAAAGCCAAAAATAGTTGAAAATCCGCCTTGCCAGGAAGTGGAAATGGAACAGGTTGACCTTGACAAGCTGCCGATTTTGTTCCACTGCGGGAATGATGGCGGCAATTACATTTCAAGCGGCGTTGTGGCAATAACACACCCGAAATACGGGCAAAACCTTGACTTCCACAGGTGCATGCAGATTTCAAAAAACAAGTTTGCGGTAAGGATAGTAAAGAAAAGGCACTTTGACACTTTTTTGCAGGAACAGAAAAAAATGCCAATGGCGGTCTGCATTGGAAACGGCGCAGAAGTGCTTGTTGCAGCCGCAACATCTGTTGACATTGGCAGGAACGAGCTTGAGATTGCGAACAGCCTGAAGCCGATAAAAGTTGCAAAAGCAAGAACCTTCGACGCAATAATTCCGGCGGAATGCGAATTCGTGCTCGAAGGAACTATTTCGCTGGAAGAATTGCACGCCGAAGGCCCGTTCGTTGATTTGACAGAAACCCAGGATGTTGTGAGGCAGGAGCCTGTTTTTACCGTTACAAAAATAACGCACAGGAAAAACGCGGTTTGGCAGGCTTTGCTCCCTGGAAAGCTTGAGCACAAGATTTTGATGGGAATGCCGCGCGAACCCACAATATTCAAAAAAGTGAACGAGGCAGGCGTCAAGTGCCTTGACGTTAACGTCAGCCCTGGCGGCTGCAGCTGGCTGCATGCGCGCATAAAAATTGACAAGAAAAGCGAGGAAGACGGAAAAAAAGCCATAGAAGCGGGATTTGCGGGGCACACCAGCTGCAAGCACATCTTTGTTGTTGACAAGGACATTGACATTTACAGCGACCAGGATGTTGAATGGGCGCTTGCCACCAGATTCCAGGCAGACCGAGACTTTGTAATGAAAGGCAGGGAAAAAGGAAGCAGCCTTGACCCAAGTGCTGAAGCCGAAACGCATTTGACGACAAAATGCGGCTTTGACTGCACAGCGCCATTGGAAACAAAAGGAAAAAGCTTTGGCAAAGTGTCATTCCCAAAAGCGGATTTGAAAAAATATTTGAAGTGAAAGAAATGAAGCTGACAAAAGAAGAGCAGGAAATGCTTTCTGGAAAGCAGGGAAATGCCGTGAAGAAAAGCATGGAAATCCTCACGGCACTTGGAGACATTTTTGGGGCTGAAAGGCTTATTGACGTGAAAAGCGTGCAGATTGCGGGCGTGAGCTACCACAATCTTGAAGAGGCAGGGCTTGAGTTTTTGGAGGAAATGGCAAAAGACGGCAAGGCCAAGGTTTTCACAACACTGAACCCGGCCGGAATGGATTTGAAGGAATGGCAAAAGCTCGGCATTTCACCGGAATTTGCGGAAAAGCAATTGAAGGTAATTGAGGCATTTTCAAAAATGGGCGTAAAGACAACCTGCACCTGCACGCCCTATTTAATTGGAAACAGGCCGAAGAAAGGCGACCACATTGCCTGGAGCGAATCAAGCGCTGTGTGCTTTGCAAACAGTGTTTTGGGGGCATACACAAACAGGGAAGGCGGCCCAAGCGCAATTGCTTCCGCGCTTACTGGAAAAACACCGGAATTCGATTTGCATTTGGACAAAAACAGGCAGGCACAGGTAATTGTCGAGGTAAAAACGCCGCTAAAAACCCTCACAGACTGGGGTGCGCTTGGGCACGCTATTGGGGAGAAAGCAGGCAAGAAAATTGCACTTATAACAGGCGTCAAAAAAGCTGATGAGGACTCATTGAAGATTTTTTCAGCATCAATAGCAACATATGCCGGAGCGGCCATATTCCATATTGAGGGCATTACGCCGAACAAGACCGTAAAACCAAAAGAAAGAATAGAAATTGCTGCACAGGATTTGGCAAAGTCAAAGGCATTTTTGACAGATGCAAGCGAAGTCGATATAATTGCTGTTGGATGCCCCCATTGTTCCCTTGCGGAAATGGAAACAATTGCAAAGGCTCTTGAAGGAAAAAAAGTAAAAAAGGAATTCTGGATTTGTGTTTCAAGGGAAATAAAGGACAAGGCTGCGGAAAAAGGATTTGTGAAAAAAATTGAGGCAAGCGGTGCAAAAATAGCGTGCGATACCTGCATGGCAGTTGCGCCACTTAAAGGAAGGTTCAAAGGGCTTGCTACAAATTCTGCCAAGGCAATCTTTTACGGCAGGGGCAAGAATTCCTTCAAGACAATTTTCTGTGATTTGGACAAATGCATTGAAGAGGCGACACGCTAAATGGAGAATTACAAGAAATGGATTCCGGTTCTTACAAAGGAACTTAATAGGTTCATGAAGACCGCGCCTTCAATCAGCCCAATACACAAAAATGATCACATTAAGCGCGTTTGGGTAACAAGCGAGACGCTGTGCAAAAAATTAAACGGCGACCAAGAAATAATGGTTGCAACAGTTTTCCTGCACGATCTTGGCAGGCACCAGGGATTAGAAATTCATGGAGAAAAAAGTGCAGAACTCGCAAGACCAATTCTTGAGAAAGTTGGTTTTCCTTCAGAGAAAATACCGATAGTGCTTGATGCAATCGGAAAGCATGACTACACAACGCCAAACGAAGCAAGAACAAGCATTTACGCAAAAATTCTTTATGACGCCGACAAAATTGACGCTTTTGGCAAGATAGGGATTCAAAGGCACATTCAATTTTACCTAAGAAAAGGCAAAACGCCAGCAGAAATATTGGAAATGCTAGAGAAACGATGGGCTGGCCTGACATTGCCTGAAAGCAGAAAAGTCGGAAAAGCCGCATATAAAATAGTGAAAGATTATTTTTTGAAACTCCAAAAACAACAAACAAGAAAAGCACAAAAACTAACAAAAAGAAAAATAAGAATGCGCCAGAGGCTGGGGCGATAAAAATGACTACTCTGAAGGGAAGAAAAATCTGCAATGGCAGGGTGGAAGGAGAAGCACTTGTGACAAAAGATGGCATTTCCTTCTACGGCGGAGTAGACCCAAAAACAGGCATAGTAGTTGAAAAAGGCCACGAACTGGAAGGAAAAAGCATTGCAGACAAAATACTTGTTTTCCCGGAAGGAAAAGGCAGCACAGTGGGAAGCTATGTCCTATACAACCTGAAAAAAAATGGCGTAGCACCAAAAGCAATCATAAACAAGAAATGCGAAACCATTGTGGCAGTAGGATGCATCATTTCAGAAATACCCTGCGTTGACAGCATAGAAATAGAAAAAATAAAAACAGGCGACAAGCTAAAAGTGGATGCGGAAAAAGGAATCGTGGAAAAACAGTGAACAAACCATGCAAAACTTATACATAATAAAGCTTGGCGGCTCTGTTATCACCGAAAAGGAAGGCAACCGCTTTGAGGCCAAGGAAAAAGCGCTTGCAAGAATTGCATCTGAAATAAAGCAGGCAATGGAAGAAAAAAAATTCTCGCTGATTGCGGTGCATGGCGCCGGCCCTTTCGGGCACACTAATGTTATGGAATACGGCATCAACAATGGCGTGCATACTGAAAAGCAGAAAGAGGGCTATGAAAAGACAGTGAAGGACTGCAATTTTTTGAATTCTAGGGTTGTTGCCGCATTGGGAAAAGCGAGAATTGATGCTGTTGCCTTTGACCCAAACAAGATTGTTATTCAAGACAATAAGAAAATTGCCGAATTTGAAACAAGGCAGGTTGGGAATGCACTTGCCTTGGGAAAAGTGCCTGTACTTTTTGGGCAGATGGTGCCGGACAAATCATTGAACGCAAGCGTTGTTAGCGGGGATACTATTATTGCTTTCCTTGCAAAAGAATTCAAGCCAAAAAAAATCTTTTTGGGAACTGATGTGGCAGGAATTTTCACCGCAGACCCAAAAAAAGATTCAAAAGCAAAAAGGATTCCGCTTATTGACAAAAGCAACTTTGAAAAAATCATTGAAAAAGTCAAAGGCAGCAGTGCAATTGACGTAACAGGCGGCATGAAAGGAAAGCTTGAAAAATTGGGGAAAATGCTGCAGGGAACAACAGCAGTCATTTTTGATGCCGGAAAGGAAGGAAACGTTTACAAGGCGCTTACTGGAAAAAAGGTTGAGGGAACGGAAGTAAGGCTGTGAACATGCAGGAAGAGCTCTTTGAAGTGATTGATGCAAGCGGCAAAGTTGTTGGCTTGGAAAAGAGAAGCATTGTGCACAGCACCGGGCTGCTGCACAAGGGAATTCATGGCTTTGTGCTGGATTCAAAGGGGAGAATTTTCATTCAGAGAAGGGCTTTGGGCAAAAGGATTTCGCCCAGAAAGTGGGATGCAAGCGTTGCAGAGCACCTGCACCCCGGGGAATCCTTTGAGGAAGCGTTTAAAAGAGGCTGCCTAGAAGAGCTTGGTTTAAAGGCAATTGAGGTGGAAAAAATCGGGGGAAGAAGGCCGCGTTTTAAGGAAGGCGACATTGATGACAACGAGGTTGTGGAACTGTTCAAAAGCGGCTTTGAGGGCAGAATAAAGCTGCAGAGGGAAGAAGTGATTGAAGGGAAATGGGTTTCAAAAAAAGAGCTGCTGCAGGAAATGCGGGAAAATCCTGAAAAGTTCACTGAGTGGCTTCTTGGCGACAGGAAGTTCGTGGAATTATTGTAAATATTTTTTCGCTTTTTTGCTTTTTTCGAAGATTGGAATCGCGTGGTTGAACCAGACTTCGAATGTTTCTTGTGCCTGTTTTGATTCAATGATTGCTTTTTTGACTGGCATTTGGATTATTCCGCCTTCCATTTCCTGCTGGTTTGGCACAAGTTTGCCGTTGTATTCTACCGAAAGGACGAGGCAGTATTCGTTTTCGCAGGTTCCGTCACCATAGTCTTTTTTATAGGAAAATCCGCCGTAATTCTCAACAGGCAGCTTTTCTTCAATGCCGTATTCGTGCTTTAGGCAGCGGTGCACTGCTTCTTCAATGGTTTCTTCCGCCAAAATGTGCGAAACAGGGCTGTCCAAAAGCGAGGCGCCTATTTTTGAAGCGTGCCTTTTATGCAAGGCAAACTCGTTTTTTTTGTTTATCACAAAAACAATGAAAGCAAGGTGCTTTTTTCCCGGGCTCTTGTGGCATTCCCAGCGTTCGGCAATTTTGCCTGTTTCCTTGCCATGCAAATCAACAAGCCGCATTTTTTGCTTTGCCCTGTCAACAAGCTTTTTGTTCATAAGGATAATGCAGGGAGAAAAAGAATAAAAAACAAGGCTAGTGCAGCAGCTTTTGCACTCTCAGCACAGGCAATTCCTGTTTTGAAAGCATTTCCACTATGCGCTGTTTTTCTTTTCCAAGGCCTTTCCAGTCAATGATGATTGCTTCAGGCTTTGGGAATGTTGCATCAATTGCCTTTTGCAGCATTTCGGAATCCAAGGAGGGCAGGGCGTGCTCAGGGCAAATGTGCCCCAGGGCCCATTCTGTGCGCAGAACAAGCTTTGTGAAATCAGGGCAGTAATGGCCGCCGCCCAAGGCGATTGCGCTTTTGAAATTGCCTTCAATGGAAGTGCTTTCCCTTACAACAGAGGCAACGGCGGATGCTGCATTCTTGTCATTCCATTGCTTTTCTTCACTTCCCAATTCAATGAAAACAACCGACCTTTCAGAAAATGGGCCGTGGTGGGTTGCTTCAAGGCAAACAGCATATTCCAAGCCAAGCGCTTCTTTTTTGCGCTGTAGCCCAAGAAGGTAATTCTTCAAAAGAAAAGAATTTGTCGGGATAATTGTTCTGTCCTTGCCGCCCAATTCTGCCTTTGACCAGTTGCCAATGCAGTGCGTTGAAAGGGTCGGCTTTCCTGAAGAAGACTTGTGCGAGGAAACAAAAACAATGCAATCGCCCTGAAAGCGCTCCAGGCCAGTGGCAAAGCACATGTGCTCTTCAATGAAATGCAGGGACAAATGGGATGGAAGGGGCTTTTGCAGGAAAGACGCAATGTTCATTCCGGCAATGTTCTGCCTTGATGCGATTACTGCAAAGTCCAAGAAAACACCAGGAAACGATTAATGCACTAATAGAAATTTAAAGTATTGCAACTTAATTATTGCGGTTTCAATGCAGGTTGTTGTTGCGGAGAACGGCGATATAGCAAGCAGGCATGCTGCAGGCGTTGTTTGCAGCCAGATTGGCAAAAAAAGGCACTCTGTTTTGCTGCTGCCGACCGGAAGCACGCCATTGAGATTGTATGAACTGCTTGCGGAAATGGTTGAAGCGGGAAAGCTGGGCTTTTCAGAGGCAATTACTTTTAACCTTGACGAATATTTGGGAATCAAAAAAGGAAACCCTGAAAGCTATCATAGTTTCATGTGGAAAAACTTCTTCGGCAAAATTGACATCAAGAAGGCAAATGTGCATATCCCGAACTCAAATCCGGATAATGCCGAGGCGTTCTGCAGGGAATATGAGAAAAAGATTGCAAGAACAGGAATAGACCTTGCAGTGCTTGGCATTGGGGAAAACGGCCACCTAGGATTCAACGAGCCCGGAACGCCATTTTCTTCAGGAACACATGTCGCCGAGCTTAGCAATTCAACAATAAAAGCAAACCGCAGATTCTTCGCATCGGAAAAGGATGTTCCAAAAAAAGCGATAACCACAGGGCTCAAGACTATAATGCAGGCAAAAAAAGTAATGCTGCTTGCTTTCGGGAAGAAAAAGGCAAGGGCAGTGAAAGAGGCGCTTGAGGGGGAAATAAGCGAAAAAGTGCCTGCTTCAATACTGCAAAAGCACGGGAACGCGGTTTTTGTGCTTGACACCGAGTCAGCTTCATTGCTTACCAAAACAAGCCCGCTGCCGCCTATCATTGGGAACGTGAGGCTTTGCTCTCCATTCAACCTCCCGAAAAGAAAAAAAATCGTGTTTTTCTCACCGCACCCTGATGACACGGCAATATCTGCAGGAGCGCTTGTTTCAGCCCTGGCGGAAAACAATGAAGTGATTGAGGCTGTAATGACAACAGGGCACAGGGCAATTGACGGCAAAAAAAACAGGGAACAAAGAATAAGGGCAAGGGAACATGAAACAAGGCTTGCGGCAAAAGCGCTTGGCACAAGGCCTGTTTTCCTGAAATGCAGATTCTATGACGACAGCAAGGAAATAATTGAAGCGGACATGAGGAGCATTAGGAATTTGCTGAAAAAGGCAAAGCCTGACATTGTGTTCATGCCTCAGGCACTTGACATGCACCCAACGCATGCCCTTTCAAGAAAGACGGCGCTTGCATCTGTGCCCGGGCATGTGGAATTGTGGGCATATGAAACGCCCTGGAGCCTTTTCGGGCACGGAAAATTCAATGCGGCGTTTGAATTCTCGGAAAAAGCCATGCAAAAAAAGCTGAAAGCAATAAGAAAGCACAGGAGCCAGATAGAGAGAACAAGGTTTGATATAGCGGCAAAAAACATTGCGGAATTCAGGCGCATCACTATAACTGAACAATTCTTTTCACAGCTGGGAAAAAAGCCGCTTCAGACACAGCCCTATATGGAATTGTACAGCATTTCAAAATGGTGAAGCAACTACGTCCCGTAATTGCCAGCTATCTTTGAAAGAACCTTTGCAATGTCATCCATTGACTCATTGACCTGTTCCTTGACCCAATAGTTGAAGCTTTCCACAATGTTGTTTGGTTCTGCGCTTGGGCT